>JBHHXV010000029.1:0-14755 GCA_046757225.1 bacterium | reverse complement strand
ATTTGGAGGGTTGGGCGAATTTTACGCAGTAGATGAGTTAAGTTGACAATCCCGGCCAGGGTGTAATCCCGGGGAAATCCTTGAGTCATCGCTTTTTTATAATGACCCAAAGCCGCCCGGTAGTTTTTTTTCCGGTAATAGGCCAGAGCGAGGCTGTAATGAGCGGCCGCGAGATCCGGGTGTATTGACAGGGTTTTCTGGAATTGTTCGATCGCTTTATCATACTGACCGGCATCCTGGTAGACATATCCCAGGTTGTAGTGCATCGCTTCAGAATAGGGATTGAGCCTCACCCCCTCTTTAAGCTCGGAAAGCGCCTTCCGGGGTTCCAGGCCGGCATGATAAACGGTGCCCAGGTTGTTATGAGCCACCGCATGGCCGGGATTGATCTTGATGGTATCCTGATATTGCTTTTTGGCGTCCTTTAAGCGGCCTTCGCTGAAATAGGTAACCCCCAGTTCCTGGTGAAAGACTGTGTTTTTTGGCTCAATTTCAAGTGCCTTCTTGAATTCGGTTATTGCTTCCGTCGTCTTCTGCTTGCTCCAGTAGGCGTTTCCCAGATGGTAATGAGCCTGGGCGGATTTTGGGTTGGCTTTCAGGGCTTTTTGATACTTGGCGATCGCCTCGTCGAATTTACCCTGGTTATAAAGCTTTTCTCCCCTACTTATTTCTGAATCCACATTAACGACGCGCCCAGTCGTGCACCCGGCCGACCAAAGCACCAGCAGACCCAGGAAGAAATATTTTTTTACGGCCACTCTCATCTTTTGCCCCTTTTATAAGTATAGCAATTTTTCTGGGAGCCTGGGAGGTTCGTCATCCCGATTTCTTCGGCTAATCATCGGAAATACCGTATTCCCGCCACCGCCTGGTGACTTGCTCGATTATCTTTTCTGACATGGAGATCGGTTTCGGCCACTCCCAGGAGTATCCCTCATCCGGCAGTTTCCGGGTGGCGTCAAACCCGATCTTGGAACTGAAATTCTTCTGCCTGGCCGCCAGATCCAGAGAATCGGCCACTCCTTCAGTGATGACCACGTCCCACTTGGGGTCGATATTGTTTCCCAGATGAAACAGGACATCCGACAGATTGTGGACATCCACATCATCATCCACCACCACGATCATCTTGGTGAAAATAAGCTGTCCCAGCCCCCACATGGAGTGCATCAGTTTCCTGGCCTGGTGCGGGTACTGCTTCCTGATGGAAACAATCGCCAGATTATGAAAAACCCCTTCTTTAGGTAGGTTCATATCCACGATTTCCGGCAGGGTTTTCTTTAATAAAGGGGAAAACACCCGAACCGAGGTCTGCCCCATATACCAGTCCTCCATGGGCGGCCGGCCGGTCACGCAGGTTTGATAGACCGGGTTTTTGCGGTGGGTGAGGCATTGAATATGAAAAACCGGATATTCTTCCGGGTTGGAATAATGGCCGGTATGATCGCCGAAAGGTCCCTCCACCCGGCGTTCATCAGGATAGACCAAGCCTTCCAGCACGATCTCGGCGGTAGCGGGAACCTCCAGATCGATGGTTTTACACTTGACCAGTTCCACTGGCTTGCGCCGGAAGAACCCGGCCAGCAGCAACTCGTCGATCCCTTCCGGCAGGGGGGTGGAAGCGGAATAAATGGTAAGGGGGTCGCCTCCGATGACCACCGCCACTTCCAGGGGTTCGTTCCGGCCTTCCTGCTTACGGTAATGGAAAGCGCCGTGCTTGTGGATATGCCAGTGCATGGCTGCCGTGTTGCGGTCGAACACCTGGATCCGGTACATGCCGCAGTTCCTGACGCCGGTTTCCGGGTCCTTGGTGAACACAGCCGGCAGGGTGATGTATTTACCGGCATCTCCCGGCCAGCACTGGATCAGGGGAAACTTTTCTAAATCGACTTCATTCCCCTGGAGGACGACTTCCTGACAAGGCCCTCTGGAGACGATTTTAGGAGCGACTCTGGCCAGCCGCTTGAGCTTGGGAAGATTCTTGAGCTTGTCTAAGATATTGGCGGGAACTTCGGAGTTAATGAAGCGATCCAGATCCGCAACCGCCTCATCAATGGAGTCGAGCCCGAAAGCCAGCGCCATCCGGCGAAAAGAACCGAAAGCGTTTATCAAGACCGGGTAAGGTGAGCCTTTCACCCGTTTAAACAGGAGAGCCGGGCCTTCCTCTTCGATCATCCTGGTGGTGATTTCGGTGATTTCCAGCCGGGGGTCAACCTCGGCTGTTATCTCTCTAAGCTCCCCTTCCTCCTTAAGCCTGGCGATAAATTCTCGAAGATCTTTATAGGCCATACGCAGAGAGAATCAGGGACAATAAAAAGCCTCTGACCCCTAAGTTAGAGAGACTTCCAGGCATCAGCCATTTTTTACTGGGAGTCGTTTAATGAATTACTTTACCGGCCTTATTTGCCCACATATGCCTGGCCTGGCTCAAATCGTATTTATAATAGAGAAGAAACCCGACGATCAGTAGCAATAAGAAGGCCGCTTTAGCTGCTTTCATTAATTATTACCTCCTTCTTTATAATTTTATTTTTACACAAACTGTATAACCTGATGCCTATTATATTTTCCTCAATTATTATCATACTAACAGATGTTTTTTTCTGATGCAACAATATTTCCCAAATTGTCAAGGAAGACACCGGAAATCAGAGGAATGGTTATGTAATGCTATCTCCTGCTTTTCGGTTTTCCGGGGGCAGGTCAACACCGCAATACAGCAAACAACAGATATTACGCTTTGTATTCAATGAGTTATATCTGGTATACTTTCCGGGAAACCATCATATATGTTAAAATGTTATTGCTTTGATATTATAATGTTCCGTGTGGCATAATTTACCCAAAAAAGAAAAATATTATGTTAGCAAATACCATCCAATCTATAATAAACACTGACGAGGCTTTATTGCAAACAGGCGCTCTTCTGAAAGAAGCCATTTCATTGATGAATGAGAAAAACAACAGTTGCATTATCATTGATGAAAAACGATTTCCGGTGGGAATTATTACTGAGCGGGATCTTATCAGAATCGCCGCCGGAAATTTAAATACCGGACGAATAAGAGTGGAAGAGGTGATGACTTCACCGGTAAAGACTGTTACCAAAGACATGGATATTTATGAAGCCGCCCTCTACCTCAATGAAAACAATATCCGGAGGATAGTGATTGTCAATGAGTCCGGTGAGTTTATGGGATTGATCAATCAAACCGACCTGAAAGACCATTTGGGCTCTGTTTATTATGTCAAGCTGAAAACCATTAGAAATATCATGACCTCTCAGGTGATAACCGCTGAATACGATGAAAAAATGTCTGTTTCCCTGAACAAAATGAGCGAACACCGTTTAAGCTGTATTGTCGTTTGTAAAGGGGCCGTTCCGGTGGGAATGCTGACCGAGCGGGACGTAAGCCAACTGATCGAAAAGAATGAATCTTATTTTGATTTGAATACGAAAGAAGTCATGATTTCGCCTTTATGCACCATTTCCCACCAGACCTCTATTTTTGAGGCGGCCAAGCTGATGAAAACAAGAAAAATACGACGGTTGGTGGTGATCGATGAAAAAGGCCTCCTGGCAGGATTGGTTACGGAGTCGGATATTGTCAAACATTTTGACGCCTGCTGCCTGGAGTCCTTACGCAACATCATGGTTAAGGACAGAGATTTTATCAATACTCTCAAAGACGGGGTGTTAGAGGTTTATCCGCAAATCAACGGGGAAATCACCTGGATCAACCATGCGGGAGCCAAGCTCCTGGGATATGAGTCTATTGAGGGGGTCGTTGGTAAAAGACTGGAGGATTTATTTCAGGAAAAGAAAGACTTGGAAACGCTACTGGAACGTTTAAAAGCTGACGGGGAGGCCAGAGATTTCCGGGCGTTTTTCAACCGGCCTCATCATGATCCGTTCTATATGGAAGGAATGTTCGATTCCTTTACCGATGAATTTGACTGCACGACCAGCATACGGGCCACGTTTCGCGACATTACTCAGCGAAAAAGAAGCGAGGAGATGGTCGATAAAAAGGTTAAAGAACAAACCCGGGAGATCAGTGAAAAAAATAAGCAGCTTAAAAAGGCGAACAAGAAACTCAAAGAATTATCCATACGGGACGGTCTGACGAATTTGATGAATTTAAGGTATTTTTGCGAGATACTTAATATGGAGGTTGCCAAATCAAAAAGATATAATCTGCCTCTTTCCTGCATAATTATAGACATCGATGACTTTAAATTTATAAATGACAATTTCGGCCATGCGATCGGTGACTTCGCTTTGATAAAAACCGCTGAGTTATTGAAAAAGAACGTGCGGGAAACCGATGTGGTGGCTCGTTATGGAGGAGATGAATTTACCATCGTTCTGCCCAATACCGATTTTAATGTTGCTTTGTTAGTGGCAAACAGAATACTGGAAGCCTTCAGGAATTATGATTTAAAAAATGATTCCTGTTCCTTTGGAAAGATATCCGTCAGTATCGGCGTATCGGCTTTGCCGAACGACCTTATCAGTACGGACAAACAATTGATGGAATATGCGGATAAATCGATGTACCGGGCCAAGGAACACGGCAAGAACAACGTCGCTTCCTTAGTCTGAATAGTTCAGAAACTCATTTTCTTCGGGTAATTCCAGCCCATATCTGGCCAGGATGCCGTTTACTGTTTTCAGCAGTTCTCGATGACGGTTTCCGGCAACCATCGGCAGCAGGTCGGAACAAGCCGCCAGTTCCTCGAATATCTTCCGGCGGATACCGATTTCCCGGCCGCTTGATTTCACGAATTCCCGGATATTTCCCAACAGGATAAGATAGTCGGCATATTCCCCGCCGTAACTCTTTTCCAACTCCTTTCTGATCTTCTTGGAAAGCGCCGGGCTTTTACCGCCGGTGGAAACGCTCAATGAAAGATCGCCGCGAGAGACAATCGAAGGAACGATAAAATTGCAGAGATCAGGAACGTCAACCACATTTACCAGAATATTCCGGTGGCGGGCCTCTTCATAAACCTGCCGGTTGATGGCATTATCGTCGGTGGCTGAGTAGGCGAGAAAGGCTTTTTCCAGGTCTCCCTTCCGGTACGACCGCTTATGCCAGGTAATTTCCGAGACCAGTTCCGAAAGTTTTTCGGAGATCTCCGGGCTGACGAGAACCACCGCGGCGCCATATTGCAAGAGGGTGTTTACTTTGCGCTCAGCCACCCTGCCCCCGCCGACCACCACACAGATTTTACCGGCCAGATCAAGATGGAGGGGATAATAACGTTTACCGGCGCTGGATTGCATAAGTCCGCTATGGATTTCTCCAGACCCGGCCGTCTTTGGCAATCATGATATCCGCTTCCCTGGGGCCCCAACACCCCGGCTCATATATCGGAATATGAGGGTCGAGCTGCAGGTCCCAGCTCTTGAAAATATCGTCCAGGAAACCCCAGGCGGCTTCTATTCCGTCCCCGTGAGGGAAAAGGGTGGAGTCCCCCAGTATGCAATCCAGGATCAACCTTTCATAGGCCTCAGGAAGTTCGGTCTTAAACGATTTCTTATAAGAAAAATCCATCTTAACCGGCTCGTAATGGTTGGTGGAACCGGGAAGTTTTACGTTGAAATTAAAGGAAATACCTTCATCAGGCTGAATCTTGAGCACCAGTTCATTGGCTTCGGGAGTACCGGACAGAACATTACGAAAAAGAGACAAGGGAACCTCGCGGAAGCGAATAGCTATTTCAGTTAGACGCTTTTTCAACATTTTACCGGTACGAAGATAAAACGGAACCCCCGCCCAGCGCCAGTTATCGATATGCAGCTTAAGAGCGACATAGGTTTCCGTGACGGAATCCGGAGCGACATTCTCCTCTTCCCGGTAAGCGGGCAGACCTTCTCCACATCTTATTCCTACTCCATACTGTCCCCTGACTACTATCTCGTGAACATCCTGGTAATGTCTGAGCGAACGGAACAGGTCGATCTTTTTTCTTTTGATCGCCTGAGGTTCCATATCAGCGGGAGGCTCCATCGCCACCAGCGCCAGCAGTTGAAACATATGATTGGGAACCATGTCCCGCAAAGCGCCGGCTTTGTCATAATAACGACCCCTTTTTTCCACCCCCAGGGATTCGCTTACCGTAATCTGGACATGATCGATATATTTCCGGTTCCAGATCGGCTCGTAAATACTGTTGGCAAACCGGAAGAAAAGGATGTTCTGAACCGTCTCCTTCCCTAAATAATGATCGATCCGGTAAACCTGATCTTCATGGAAACAGCTCAATATCTTTTTGTTCAGACGCCTGGCTGATTCAAGGTCCCGGCCGAACGGCTTTTCTATGACCACCTTGGGCGGCTTTTCCCCCTCGTTCCGGGAGCAGCTCAGCCCGCTTTCCGAAAGCTTTTCGATAATAGTAATAAAAAAACGGGGAGCCACCGCCAGATAAAACAGCTTATCCGTCACCCCGCCGCACCCTTGATCTATCTCCCCCAGTATTTGAGCGAGCTTCGTATACCCTTCCGAGTCATCAAAAGCAGAGGAAACAAAAGAAACCGAGCGGGTTAATTTTTCCAGAACCGCCTCGTCCAGAGACCCGGAAAACTCTCTGACAGCGTCAGCGACATAATCTCTATACTGGTCATGAGACAGCTTCCTGGTAGCGAACCCGACAATGTGAAAGCAGCCGGGCAGCATATTGAGGGCCTGCAAACGGTAGAGAGCGGGAAGCAGCTTTCTCCTGGCCAGATCGCCGGTGCCGCCGAACAGAACCAGGGTGCTGGGAGCTACCTTTTGATTGTTCATGACATTTTACCCTGGACGGGAAACCATTTACTTAATGTGTTTTTGAGTTTTTCAAAAGCCGGATCAGTACAATGGCTAAAACCAACTCTATCGGCAAGTAGTTTATAAATAGCCGAAGATCTCGGTTTTCTCACTTTATGCAAAGCTTTCTCGATGGCTGCTTTAGGATCTTCCGGTTTTATTCTATCGTTAGACCAGATTCCCTGATTATTGAGCCATTGCCGCAAAGGAAGCTTTTGCCGTTTCCAACCAAGGCAATGTTCCACTTCTGGAGAATCGCTCCATACCCATATTTCCAATTCCGGGTCCAAGACGACAACAGCAGACCGGTCACCCCATCCCGACTGTGAAAGTTTTTCCCCGGCAATACTTTCAAGCTTCTCTTTTGAGTATTTATCTTCTTTTCCGCTACCCACTCGGTCAAACATAAGAAGTCCGTAGCTGTAACGGTTGACCATAGGCCTAAGAAATTCGCTCCCCCGCAGGAAACAACCAGGGTCACGATGGGGATGAACATAAACCGTTGCTTGAACAGGCTTGATTCCAAGGGCTTCAGGACGACTTAGTACCCCCTGGATTGCCGCTTCCATATTTTTGTCTGCCACCAACACCACCAAATCGGAACAGCTGTCGGTCATCCCAGAACTCCACCCGCAAACAGAACACCAAGATTCTCTTCACCTTTCCAGTCACGTAAAGCCGGATGTTTGCTGCCTAGGACTATATCGGCAGCTCCTTTTTCCGTCTTTGAAAAGCAGAGAACCTGAGAAGCCTGGGCCGCACTCAGAATAACCGGCGAATGAGTAGCCATGAGCATTTGAGCGCCATACACGGAAGAAAGAGACTGGAACATGGTTTCCACTGCCCGGGGATGGATACCGTTTTCCGGTTCCTCTATGAGATAGATTCCTTCCAGATCAGGGAGATAGGCGGGCAAGGTCAGGGCCAGTAAACGCAGAGTTCCATCAGAAATCATCCAGGAGGGAACCTTTATATTATTCTGGTAATCCACTACTAAATAGCGATGACGGTCTTCTTTTCTTTCAATGGTTCGGATATCTTCCAAATCAGGTAGAGCTGTTTGTAAATGGTTAAGCCATTCCCGGTGACGTTCAGGATGATTGTTTTTCAGGAATTCAACTACCCAGGGAAGATTGGAACCATCCGGCCGGAACCCCCTGGGCTGGGCTGGAGGGCTGGGTTTGCACATGAGGGCGCTGTTAAGCATAATCGCTTGAATTCCTTCCCTCAGGATACCTTTCAGCCAGGTGGCAACCGGAAATTTCGATTTGTCTTCCGGCAGATTGCCGAAGGCCGACTTGCGAGGCCCAAGTTTAAAAGAGTGATCCCATCCTTTTCCTGTCTCATCATAAAAATTATCGTTACCATCTATGACTTTATTGACAACCGTTTTGGTATGCCTGGTTCCTTTCGGGGTGATAAGAGTTTCGGGGGCGGGTCTTTCAACCGGAAACAAAGCCAATTGCCGTGATAGAGGCGGAGCAGGTACTTGTTCTTTTAACAAAACCTTTTCAGCCAAAAGTGAAACAGCTTTGGTGTTTTGGTCAAGACCAACACTGATTTCATATCTCACCACATTAAACGTCTTTTTTTCTAACAGCTCACGTTTGCCAAGGGGAATGCCCAGTTCAAGAGCCAATTCAAAACACCCATCTCTTCTCTGCCAGACCAAATCTCGAAAATCAGGGGTTCGCTCATTAAGAGCTTCTTCTAAACCATCTGAGACAAGTTTTCCCATAAAGGCTATGATATCAAGGAAGGTTGTCTTGCCACTCGCATTAGGGCCTACCAGCACATGGAAATCACCTAATGGTTGACTTACATATTTGAGACAGCGAAAACCCAGAGTCTCAATTAAACGAATCATGCTTTACTTTATTTGCTGTTTTTAAGTTGGGCAACTTTTTCCACCAGATCATCGATATCGATCTTATTGAACGCGTATAAATCTTTTGAGGCGCCCGAGGAAGAGTAACGGGTAAGCCCCATCCGTTCTATTCTGGCACAAAGATCATTGTCAGCCAGGCTCTCCGCCACTACGGCGCCGATTCCGGTCCTGGTATTATGATCCTCATAGGTAATAATAAAGCCGGTTTCAGCGGCCATGGCAATCGCTTCCATATCCGGGTGGGTGGGGCAGGAAAGGTTTATCACCATCAGGGAGATTCCTTTCTCCCGCAAGATATCGCTGGCCAGAACCGCCCGGCAGGTCATGCTGCCGGCGGTGATGACGCAGGCGTCTTTTCCCTTTCTGACTACATCGGCTTTTCCGTATTCAAATTTATAATCTTCACCAAAGAAAGGGTTCCCCTGCTCGTCCAGAATAACCGGAATCTTGGATCTGCCCATGGGAATCAAGATATTTCCCTTCTGCGGAGCCGCCCAGCGGACAATCCGGTCGGTCTGGTTGGGATCGGCCGGGATAACCGTCTTAAAACCGTACAGGTTGTTAAACAAGCCGATATAGTCTAGGCATTGATGGGTCTTGCCATCCTCGCCTACATCGATCCCCACATGGGTGCAGACCACCTTCAGGCTGGCTTCGTTTATGTCGTTCAGCCGCTGCTGGTTATAGGTTTCGTCAATGCCGAACACCCCGAAGTCCGCCCAGAAGGTGATTATTCCGGTAGTGGAAACCGCCCCGGCCATTACCGCCGTGTTATGCTCCTGGATTCCGGACTGGAAGAAATTATCAGGGGCTTTTTCAGCGAAACCGGCGGTTTTGACCGAACCGGCCAGGTCACAATCAAAGACCGCTATCGCGTCCGGGTATTTTTTACAATTACCGGCCAGGTCGGCCATTACCTTACCGAAAGCGCCCCGGTTATCGCTTTTTTCATCCTTCTGGTAGGTATGAGGAGCACCTACCTCTATCGGTTTAAAGGGAACAAACTCCGGTTTAACCGCCCGGCCCCGGTAAAACCGGCCTCTTTCAGCCTTATACCTTTCCAGGTCGTTTTCCAATCCTAATTCCGCCAGGGCATCATTCAATTGATCCGGTTTCAGGGCCACTCCATGATACAGCTCTTTATTCTCCATAAATGAAACCCCTTTCCCCATGGTGGTATGCGCCAGAATGCAGGTCGGCCGGTCATCGGCCAAAAGAGCGGTCCGGGTGGCCTGATAGATCTCCCGGAAATCATGGCCGTCGATCTCGATCACCTTCCAGCCGTCCGAGCGGTAATTATCGGCGATTCTCTGGGGCATCACCTGTTTAACATCGCCGGAAATCTGAAGTTCATTGAAATCGACATAAGCCACTAAATTACGCAATCCGAACTTAAGGGCAAATCGGCGGGCTTCGGAAATCTGGCCCTTCTGCTGCTCGCCGTCTCCCATGGCCACGAACACTTTGCTGTCATAGCCGTGCAGCCGGCCGGCCAGAGCGAAACCGGCTCCGGCCGATAACCCCTGCCCCAGATTCCCGGTACTCCATTCCACCCCGGGCAGGTGTCTTTCCACATGACCTTCATAGGGGCTGCCCGCCTGCCGGAAGTGAGTGATCACCTCGTCCGTATCCAGAAAACCCAACCGTCCCAGAGCGGAGTAGCAGCCGGGAGAGGTGTGCCCATGGCTGATTACGATTCTGTCTCTATCGGGGGCTTCGGGGTTTTGAGGGTCAATATTGCCGAAATAGTAAAGACTGAGGTAGATATCAATCGAGGACATCGAGCCTCCGGGATGACCGCTGGCCGCCAGGGTAGTCATTTTCAGAATATCCCCTCTGGCCAGCCGGGCCAGCTCCTGTAATTTTTTTAAGGTGAGCTCGTCTATGGTTTGGTCGGTAAACCGGTTGTTAAACATTAATTTCCTTTCTAATCTGTCCAGTTTGTGTGGAAGGTTCCTTCTTTGTCCAGGCGGCGATAGGTATGAGCCCCGAAATAATCCCTCTGGGCGGCTACCAGGTTAGCGGCCGATCTGGCCGTCCGGTAGGCGTCAAAGTAATCCAGAGACGCGCTCATCGCCGAAACGGGAACCTCCAGGCCGACAGCGGTCTGAACAACCTGCCGCAAGCCGGGGTGAAGTTTTGTCAAATCAAGGCTTATACTCTTTGAGAGCAGCAGGTTATCCAAATGAGGATCTTCGGCAAAGACCTGCTTAATCCGGTCTAATATCCGGGCCCGGATAATGCACCCCCCTTTCCAGATTCCGGCGATATCGGCCAAACAGAGGTCAAAACAATATTCCGCTGAGGCGGCCTTTAATAAAGCCATCCCCTGGGCGTAAGTAACCAGGAAAGCGGCGTATAAACCGTTTTTCAGGTTCTTGACAAACCGCTCTTTATTACCTTCAAATACCGGTTTCTCGCTTTCAAAAATTTCAGCGGCCTTCTGGCGTTCCTCCCGGCAGCCGGAAATGATTCTGGCGTGCAGAGCGGCATCAATCGTATTTACGGCCACTCCCAGATCCAGAGCGCTTTGAGAAGTCCATTTACCCGTGCCTTTCTGAGCGGCCGTATCCAGGATCTTATCGATCAACGGCTGGCTGTCTTCGGGATCGGTTTTCCGGAGCAGATCAACGGTTATCTCCAGCAGGTAGGATCCCAGCTCTCCCTGGTTCCAGGTCTCCAGAAGACAGCTTATTTCCAGGGGAGACATCCCTAAAGAATTTCTCAGCAGGTCATAGGTTTCGGCCAGCAGCTGCATCAAGCCGTATTCGATGCCGTTATGGACCATCTTAACGTAATGACCGGCTCCCCCGGAGCCGAGATAAGCGCAGCACGGCCCCTCTTTAAGCTGAGCGGATATGCCGGTAAGAATCGGCTCCATCAGGGTATACGCCTTTTTGCTGCCTCCGGGCATGATGGAAGGGCCATGCAAAGCCCCTTCTTCGCCGCCGCTTATCCCTGTTCCCAGATAGAACAAGCCCTCGTTTTCCAGAGACTTTTCCCGGCGTATGGTGTCTTTAAAAAAGGAGTTACCGCCGTCAACGATCAGGTCTCCCTCGGAAAGCAGGGGCTTTAATTGTTCGATCATATCATCGACCGGACGGCCCGATTTGACCATCAGGAAGATTTTTCTGGGGGTTTTAAGGGAATCGACCAGTTCCTGAAGGGAATAGGCGGGAAGCAGGCCCTTTCCTTTTTCTTTAACAAAGCCTTCGGTTTTAGCCGCCGTCCGGTTATAGACGGAAACCGTAAATCCCTTGTTTTTCATATTAAGGGCCAGATTCTGCCCCATTACCGCCAGCCCGGCCAGGCCGATATCCACCATTTCTCATACCCCTTAATTACCCATAAAGAAGAAAGGCCATTATACATAAATTAATCTGACCTTATCAAACTAAACCTTTCATACCCGAATAATTCGGGCTAAAGGTAAAGATAAGTCAGCTATAAATTCAACAATTCCCGCAGATGGCAGCCTGCGGATTCACTCATCGCTTCCAGTTGATATCCCCCTTCCAGAACCGACACGATTCGGCCATGACAGAGCTTGTCGGCCAGTTGTCTGACAATCCGGGTAAGCTGGCCGAACCCCTGACTGGTAATATTCATGGAAGAGAGGAAATCAGCCTGGTGAGCATCGAAACCGGCGGAAATCAGGATAAAATCAGGGAGGAAATGCTCGGCCGCCGGGACAATCTTTTCCTTAAAGGCCTCACTATACTCCTGATCTCCCTCTCCACCGGCAAAGGGAATATTCAGGGTGGCGCCCAGACCGGCTCCGTCTCCCCGGTCTCCGGAGCGGCCGGTTCCGGGATAATGAGGGTACTGGTGCAGACTGGCATAAAAAACCGAGGGGTCATCATAAAAAACATGCTCGGTTCCGTTGCCGTGATGAACGTCCCAGTCAATAATAAATATTTTTTTAAGACCGTGTTTTTCCTGAAGATAGCGGGCGGCGACCGCCACATTGTTGAACAGACAGAACCCCATTCCCCGGTCTTTTTCCGCATGATGACCGGGGGGACGGACCGCGCAGAAAGCATTGTCAACCTCACCGGCGATAACCGCGTCCAACGCCGCCAGCACCCCCCCAACAGCCAGGGCGGCCACCTCATACGACCGCGGCGAGATTACCGTGTCCATGTCCAGCGAGGGAACGCCCCGGTCGCAGGAATCCCTCACGAAATCGATATAAGCCGGATCATGAATCAAGGAGATCTCTTCCGCCCCAGCGGAACGCGGAGCAACAGCCTGCAGGCGCTCCATAAGAGAGTCAGCCTTCAAGTAAGCGATGAGAGAGGAAAGCCGCTCTTTCCGCTCCGGATGTTCTCCCGTATTATGTTCAAGGTATTTATCCGAATAAACTAAAGCGGTTTTGGTCATGTAGCTATTCCTGGAGAAGCTTCAAAATTTGCTTCCCGAAAGCGGAGGAGGAAGCGGGACCGTCGGCAGTCACGATTTTACCGTCCGTTTCCACCCTGGCCCGGGTGTAAAAGGCATTGCGGTTAACCAGTTCCTCCCCGGACGAGGGAAAAACAGTAACCCTTTTATCGGAAAGCAATCCGGCCCGGGCCAGGGTTACCGGAGCCAGGCAGATCGCTCCCAGCAGCAGATCCTGGCTTACGGCATCCCGGGCGATCAGGTGAGCGGTCTTATTATCCCAGTACTCTTTAGACCCGCTGCCGCCGATGAACAAAATAGCCCGGTAATCACTCACCTCCACCTGCTCAAGGGTTATATCCGGCCGCACCACCATACCCAGCATTCCTCTGGCCGGGCTGAGAGATGAACAGGCAGTTACCACCCGGAAACCGTTTTTTTCCAGAATGGCTTTCGGCTCCCGGTACTCCTCATCCCTGAAATCGGCACTGGAGATAATCATCAACACCTTTTTTTTCATACCGGTCTCTCCCTGTGAAGCAAAAATCATACATAAAAACAATAAGAGAACTATTTTCTTCATGTTATCAGGCTTCTTAATAATTCAAGGCTGACCAGATCCCAGTCCTCACCCGAACCGTTTTCTCCCTTGGGGGTTTCCAGGGTCATCGGCAGGCGGTCGAAGCGGGAGTCGTTCATCAGTCTCCGGAAAAAACCGACTCCCAGAAACCCCTCCCCGATATGAGCGTGCCGGTCTACCCGGGAACCGATATCCTTTTTGGAATCATTTATATGAAAAGCGGCCAGCCTCTCCAGACCGATTATTTTATCGAACTCTTCAAAGACCTGATAATAGCCGGCTTCGGATTTGAGGTCGTATCCGGCCGCCCAGACGTGGCAGGTATCAAAACAGACCCTTAAACGTTCCGGCTGCTCGACCCCGCTTATAATCCCGGCGATCTGCTCAAAGCGGTGGCCCAGGTTGGTTCCCTGTCCGGCAGTGGTTTCGATGGTGATTTTGGTTTTCATTTCCGGAAATTTGCGGTGGAGCAGGTTGAACGCCTCAGCCACCCGGGCGGCTCCGGCCGTTTCACCGGTTCCCAGATGGGAGCCGGGATGCATTACCAACAGCTCTATCCCCAATTGCTCACATCTCCGGAGTTCGGTTTCAAAGGCCTCAAGAGATTTCCGCCAGGCCCCGTCATCGGGTGAGCCCAGATTTATCAGGTAACTGTCATGAGCGATTACCGGGCCGATACCGGAATCCTTCCAGGCGCGGGCAAACCCGGATTCGTCCTCTGAGGTAATCGGCTTACACGCCCAACGGTTATTCGGTTTGGTGAATATCTGTAGACACTGGCAGGTAGCGGCGACCCCTCTCTCGAAACAACGGTGGAGATTTCCGGCAACGGACATATGAGCGCCCAGGATTTTTCTCATTTCCCTGCTTTCATTATCAAAGTATACGGATCGGCCAATTGAAAGGTATCCTCACACAAAAAGCCCTCTCCGTATCTGGTAAGGATCAGGTTGCCGAACTGGCGGTTGCGGGACTCGATCTGAAACAGGTAATCGGAGAAACCGACCGGATAATGATCGGTCGGTTTCTCCCCTTTATAGGGCGAAAACTGAGAAGAGTAGCATTTCATCACCTCCTGTTTCCGGGGAAAATACT
>JBHHXV010000028.1:0-14786 GCA_046757225.1 bacterium | reverse complement strand
GACCTTGTGTGGAGCTGGCTTTCCATGGGGGTTGACAACCTTTTTTCATCACTTGGGGGTAAAGAAAGGCCCTTCATGAAAAGTTTTGTATGAATATTTACCGAGAAATAAGGAGAAAGATTACCCGGACCCTGGCTTACCGGGCGCTGTTAGGAATGAGAGCGCTGGCCAGGGTGCTTTCCCGGCCGTCAGCCCTGCGTCTGGGCGCGGTTCTGGGCGAGTTGGGGTTCTGGCTGACTCCCCGGGACAGGCGGATCTGCCGGAAAAACCTGGACTCAGTCTTCAAAAATCAAAAGAGCGGCCGGGAAAAAAGAGAGATCGCTTTAGGGGCTTACCGGAATCTGGGAAAATCCTTTTTCGAGGTTCTTCAGTTGGAGCGTTATCACGCCGGCAACATGAAAGAACTGGTAACCTTGAAAGGTGAGGAACATTATAAAAAAGAGTTCGAGGCCGGACGCCGGGTCATCTTCTGTACCGGCCATATCGGAAACTGGGAGTTGCTGCCTTTCGGTTTATGCGTAACCGGCTGCCACGGAGCAGTCATGGCCCGCAGGGTAAATAACGAGGGAATCGACCGCCTGACCCGCCGGATGCGGGAACATTATAATGTAAAAACTATCGTTCGCGATCCGGATATCGCCACCACCCGCAAAGTCATCAGGCAGATAAAAAAACCGGGGGAGCTGTTCGGAATCGTTATGGATCAGGATACCAAAGGGGTGGAGGGGATTTTTGTCGATTTCCTGGGGAAAGCGGCCTTTACCATGACCGGCCCGGTTTCCCTGGCTTTGATAACCGGAGCCTCTTTGATCCCCTCTTTTGTCATCCGGCAGCCGGACGGACATAATGTCATAGAGTTTCACCCGGCCGTCAGAATCAGGCGCACCCGGGATAAAGCCGCCGATATCCGCAAATACACGGCTGAACTCAACCGGATTATCGGTAAGGTTATTCTGTCCCACCCCGACCAATGGATCTGGATGCACCGCCGCTGGAAACAGATTCCCCCTCAGGGTTAGATAATGCGGGCATTCTCTTTAATTATCGTTCTTTTCTTTCTGTTCGGCTGTAATGCCGATTTGCCCGGCAAAAGCTTTGTAAGCCATGAACCGGGGTACGAAAACATGGTTTTTATCCCGGCCGGTTCTTTTATCATGGGTTCAGACCCGGAAAAAGAAGCCCCGTTAAAAACCGGCCACGGATTCGCCCGTACCCCTTACGCCAATGAAACCCCCAGACATACCGAATACGTGGAGGCTTTTTACATCGACCGTTACGAAGTGACGTTCAAGCAGTTCAAGACCTTTATGGACGCCACCCACTACCCGGCTCCGGCGAACTGGAAAAAAGACCTGGATTTCCAGAAGCGGGGGGATTATCCGGTGCTGGGAATCAGGTGGTGGGACGCCTACCGGTACGCTAAATGGGCGGGTAAGCGGCTGCCAACAGAGGCGGAATGGGAAAAGGCCGCCCGGGGCGCAGACGGCCGGCGCTATCCCTGGGGAAGCGGGATCACTCCGGAACAGATCAAGGCCCTGACCTGGCTGTATAAACCGGGAAAACGGAAATTCGACCGCAGCCCTTATTCGGTTTTCGACCTGGCCGGCAATGTCTCGGAGTGGACCATGAGCTGGTATCAGCCGTATCGCGGTTCAAAAGACAACGATCCCCGCTATGGCAGAGTATACCGGGTAACCAAAGGGTTCAACCATACCGGGGATTCCGGTCACTATTACCTTGATTATTTTTACCGCTCAGCCTACCGGGGAGCGGGAAACCCGGATAAATTCTATGCCAAGGTCGGCTTCCGCTGCGCCAAATCCCCGCCGCAGAACCAGAACAAGTGGTTTCTTTATAAAAATTAAGAAACTGTCAACTTAACCTTTCATAAGCTCAACGATGTAATCACCCGCTTCATCGGTTTTCATACCACTGCCAGCGGAAAGGTCTCCCATCCGGCCGGACCCGAGAGCGCCCAAAATCGCTTTCTCGGTCTTCCGGGCGGCTTCTTCTTCCCCCAGATACTCCATCATCATCCCCGCGGCGGAAATGGCGGCCATCGGGTTGATCACGTTTTTGCCGGTATATTTGGGAGCGCTGCCGTGAATCGGCTCGAACATGGAGACTCCGCCGGGGTCAGGATTGAGGTTCCCGGAAGCGGCGATTCCCATCCCCCCCTGGATCATGGCCCCCAGGTCGGTGATGATGTCCCCGAACATGTTGCAGGTAACGATCACGTCAAACCATTCCGGGTTCTTGACCATCCACATGCAGGTGGCGTCCACATAAGCGTGGTCCTGTTTAATATCCGGGTATTCCTCTCCCACCTCGGCAAAAGCCCGGCTCCAGAGTCCATGGGCATGGGTGAGCACATTGGCCTTGTCGCAGAGGGTCAGTTTCTTATCCTTGTTCCGTTTTCCGGTCAGCTCAAAGGCGTAGCGGATACAGCGCTCCACCCCTTTGCGGGTATTGATCATCTCCTGGATAGCCACTTCGTCCGGGGTTCCCTGTTTGAGGTTTCCCCCGATACCGCTGTACAGCCCCTCGGTGTTTTCCCGCACCACTATAAAATCAATATGCTCCGGCCCTTTACCTGCCAGCGGGGTGGCCACTCCCGGATAAAGCTTGATCGGTCTCAGGTTTATATATTGATCGAGACCGAACCGGGTTTTTAACAGGATCCCCTTTTCCAGAACGCCCGGCTGGACATCCGGATGCCCGATCGCTCCCAGATAGATGGCGTCATGCTGCCGGAATTCATCCAAGGCGGAATCCGGCAGGATCTCGCCGGTTTTAAGATATCTGTCCCCACCGAAATCGTAGTCAGTCAGTTCATATTGAAAACCATAAAGTTCCGAAGCCGCTTTAAACACCTTCAGCGCTTCTGCCGTAACCTCGGGACCGATCCCGTCTCCGGGAATTACCGCTATTTTGTACATTTAAACTCCTTATTTACTTGATGTGGGTATCTTGAACTATAAGCTTTGTTCTTCAGGCAGCCGGAAAATGCCGCTTCGTGTAATTCATCAGCCCGCCCGCTTCTATCAATTCCTGCATGAAGGGAGGAAAAGCCTGGGCCTGATAGGTCTGATTACCGCTTAAATTGGTAATGACGCCGCTGCCGGCGTCCACTGAGATGGAATCGCCTTCAGCCAGAGCTTCCGAAGCCGGGGGGCATTCGATGATCGGCAGGCCGATATTGATGGCGTTCCGATAGAAAATCCGGGCGAAGGTCTTGGCGATCACGCAGGAGATTCCGGCCGCTTTGATACAGATCGGCGCATGCTCTCTTGACGACCCGCACCCGAAATTCTTCCCCCCGACCATAATATCCCCGGGCTTTATCTTTTTAACAAACCCCTCGTCGATTCCCGCCATACAGAACCCGGCCAGTTCCTCCGGTCTGGACATATTCAAAAACTTGGCCGGAATGATCTCGTCGGTATTGATGTCATCCCCGAATTTAAAAACTTTTCCTTTGTAAATCATTACCTGTAAATCTTTATTCTTGCAATTATGCAAACATTAAGCGGCCTTTCGGTTCAGGAACTTGACGCCCAGATTCCCGCGCTGTCTCAATCCACTCTTTAATTATCACTTCAGTATTGGCAAGAGCTTCCTGGTAAGTTGCCCCATCAGCCATACACCCGGGTAATTCAGGAACTTCAGCGATGTAAGCTTGATCATCGTCACTCCAATAAATTATCAGCTCATATTTATACATTGTCTTGAACTCCTAATTTATATTTCAATATCAGCTTCCGTATTTGTTTGATTTGGTACGCCTTTGCTTTGTTTCCTTTTGGTTGAATATTTATAATTTCTTCTATTCCATCCTTGGTAAAAATATGATGACTTCCTCTAATTCGTTCTCTGAATCCCAATGTGCGCAATAAACCGCATAACTCGCTGAAAGAAACATCAAAGTCGGATGTCCCACGCAAGACCTGCCATAATAGTTTGTTGTGCTTACTCATAAAGAATCTATGGATAAAGAAGCTTATCCTACCACATAATTCCCTTAAATCAAGTCATCATTATTCGGAAAAATTATCGCCAGCTGTAGGAAAGATTAGCCGACACCTGATTGGCGTTAAAATCCCACGTCTTTACATCAACACTCCGTTCCTGATAATTGTAGGACAGGCCAAAGGTGAAATTATCGTAAAAAACATAGGTAACGGCGCCGGTCAAGATAAGGTACCTCTGCCAATCTATGGTGCTGCCCTTGAAGCCGGGGTCCGCCCGATAATCCTGCCATTTTTTCTGGGCCGACAGCTTCAGCAATAAATTCTGTTTAACCATCCAGGAATAACTGCCTTCGATACTGTCCATAATATAATAAGTCGTATTTCTAAAATAAGAAGAATTGGTGGTTCTGGACAAGGTCAGGGACAGGGAGCCGTTGGCGTTTAGGGGAAACAGGGCCTGCAGTTTTCCGATAAAGCCCACGAAATTCCTCTGCTTTCTTTGGGAAAAGTCCTTTTCACGCCTTCCGGCTTCCAGCTTCAGGCTGCTTTTTCCGGTAAACTTATATGAAGTTCCCGCCACAAAATCATTCAATCTGTTGTCGTTTGGGTTGGAGGATAAATCATAATCTATCTCTTTCCGTTGAAATTTAACATACCACCGGCTGTTGTCGTAAGGGGTGATATTAAAGAGGGCATCGTATGAATCGGTTTTCCGGTCAACCCACGTTCTCACCCGATAATCGACTTCTCTTCTATTAAAACCGGCGGAAAACTCCCACCAGCTTCCCTTGTACCCCCCTGTTACCAAGCCTTTACTGGTTTCGGTAAAATCCTGTTTCTTGATGAAAAAGTTCAATGTGCGGGGAATAACCTGAACCGATTTATTATAGGCCTGATTTACAAAAAAACCGTCCCCCACTTTTAGATCGGCCTTTTCCTCTAACGAATGGCTTTCATAATCCTGGTTCCGGTAATGATCATAATTTACATAATTATTGGTTCCCGACAGGAATATATTTTGTCTGCCGATTGGGTAATCAATGCTCAGGCTGGATGAATAGATGGTTATATAATCATTCATTCGGGAATCATTGAAAAAAAGGCGGTTCCATTTCCTGTTTCTTTGTTTAAAAACGTTTGAATCATATTTCTTTTCCACAAAAGCAGTGGGAGTGAGCCTCAGCTTTCCGATTTCTCTGGAGTAACCGGCTGTAGTATAACAAAGCAGAAAGGGCAGAATACCGGCAGCCGTTCTCAAGTTTTTCTTTATAAGGTCTTTCAATAACTACGCCCCTGTCCCCCTGAATATTGCCGGCACGGTTTTAAGAATGATTTTCATATCCAACAACAGGGACCATTTATCAATATATTCCAGGTCCAGCCTCACCCAGTCCTCGAAAGCGATTATGTTTCTTCCGCTCACCTGCCAGAGACAGGTAATCCCCGGACGCATGGAGAGCCGGCGCCGCTGCCAGCGGTCGTATTCATTCACCTCGGAAGGAAGAGGCGGCCGGGGACCCACAATGCTCATTTCCCCTTTCAACACATTGAAAAACTGCGGCAGCTCATCCAGGCTGAACTTTCTCAGGTATTTTCCCACCCTGGTCATTCGAGGATCATTCTTAATCTTGAAGACCGGCCCGGACGCCTCGTTTCGCTCCTTCAAGCCGACTCTCAGATCTTCCGCGTTTATCACCATGGTTCTGAATTTATGCATCTTGAATTTCCGGCCGTTCTGCCCGCAGCGTTCCTGGCTGTAAATAACGCCCCCCCGGGAACTTAACTTCACCGCCAGACCGACCAACAAGAAGACAGGGGAAAGAAAAAGCAGTATCAGAAGGGAAAAAAAGATATCCATTCCCCTTTTAAGGGACATCTCCAGGCTTTTGGGGGGAGTGCTCTCCAGACAAAGAACAGGGTTACCGGCCAGGTTCGACAACCTTGATCTGGCTATTGAGGTATTGAAAAAATCGAGAGAGATATGCATTTTCACTCCCACCTTTTCACAGGTTATCACCAACTCCTCCAGCCGGTCCATCCATTTCCTGGGCAGGCAGAAAACAACCTCGTCCACCACATTATTATCCAGAACCTTTCCCAGCTCATCGAATGAGCCGACCACCTTTTTACCGTCAATTTTCCTGCCCACTTTCTGAGGCTCATCGACAAACCCGATCACCTTGAAACCCCAGAGAGCGGTGGCTTCCAACACCCGGACGAAATCTCTGGCCAACTCCCCGGAACCCACGAACAGAACATGCCGGTAATTGTAACCCCTTTCCCTGATCCTGTGGAAATAATACAGAATAATAATTCTTTCGGACAACAGTAAAAACAAGCTGTTTACAAACAGGAGGACAATAATCCCCTGCGTAAGGATTTCCGGGGCGAGAATAAAGGTTATGGTGCCAAAGGCCATGGTAGCGATAAGCACCGATTTCAAGACCCTCCAGCAGAGGTCCAGGTAGGACATGTTCCTGAAAGAATTATAGCCCCCGTAAGAACGGAGGCTGACCACCCAGTACATGGCCCCCAACAAGACATGGTCAAGGTGCAGGATATACTGGTGCTCAGGCAAACTGATCCTTACACCGATGATTCTCACAATGATATCGATGACAAACTCCAGTTCCTGAAACCTGACGGCGGCGACAAAAGCAAGACAGACCAACAGGTAATCCGTCAACATAAAAAGCTTTCTGAGACGACCGACGTTTTCCTTGAGC
Source organism: bacterium (assembly GCA_046757225.1). Classification (GTDB taxonomy): domain Bacteria; phylum SZUA-182; class SZUA-182; order JBHHXV01; family JBHHXV01; genus JBHHXV01. Next base: position 8,089 of record JBHHXV010000028.1, on the reverse strand, counting down.
ATTCTTTCTTTATCCTAAGGCTTCCTGGTAAACCTTCATGGTGTCCAGGGTAATCCGATCCCAGTTATAATTGGTTGCCAGGTAGCTCTTAACCTTTTCCCTGAGAGAATCGGGTGGTGGAGAACTATTAAGTAATCCGGTCAGGTTTTCCTGTAAATCATCGACGTTCCGGTTCCGGAATTTATACCCGTACAATAATGCACCGTCAGGGGCGATGACCTCCATATTCTCAGGGATATCGGAAACCAGAGCCGGGCATCCGTAACCGAGCGCCTCCAGAAGCACTATCGGCAGCCCCTCCAGCTCCGAAGGCAGCAGAAACAGACAGCAGTTTGAATAAAGCTCCTTCAGTTCATCCCCATAAACATAGCCGGTAAAGAGGATTCTGGGATCGTCTGCGGCCATGTTATGAAGCTCTTGCTGATATTCGTCCGAGTGACTGGATCCGCCGGCGATCACCAACCGCTTGGCAGTATCCACCTTTTTAAAAGCGCTTATCAGAGAGTGACAGCCCTTCTCCGGAACCAGGCGGCCCACAAACAGAAGATAGTCATTTCCGTTTAAACCATATTTACCGGATATAATTCCGGGCTTGAGAGGGCTGATCAATTCCTGCCCGTTGGGAAGATAGTGACAATCGCAGCGGCTATGGTTTTCCCGGTAATATTTTTTAAGGGTCCGGGAGACCACGATGGTCCGGTGAGGAAACCAGGCGGTGGCCAGCTCACCCGCTTTCAAAGCCCAGGTCGCCACTCCCCGCCACTTGTTCCGGTGCCAGTCCAGGCCGTGGACAGTGGCGATTACTCCGGCGGACGAAAGAACCCGGGGAAGAAAGGAAAGCAGACTTGGCCCCAGGGCGTGATAATGGATAATATCAAAGCCGCCGGAGAGGGCGGCCATACTGGAAACAGCGGTATGGGTGATCGCGTCGAGATGCTTGGTGTTCAGGGAAGCCAGGATTTTCAGGTTTATTCCCCGGTAACTGCATTTTTCCTTAACCCGCTTGACCTTACCGTCTTCCACTGACGGGTTGGTGTAATAGGGCCGGCAGAAAACGGTAACGTCATGGCCCAGACCGGCCAATCTGGAGGACAGCTCCTCCACGTGTTTTTCGATTCCTCCATAGGTAGCCGGAATTCCTTTCTGCCCGATCATGGCGATCTTCACGGTTTCTTCCCTTTACCGTGAAAATCTCGGAATGGAGTTTCCCCAATCTTGGGGGATAACCGGCTCTTTTCATCATGAGGGGGTGACGGATGGCCCGTTAGGAAAAGTTTAGCATAAAGTTTCCACGCCCAATGCTCATCCTGCAAACATTTACCCCGGTTTTTCAAGATCCATTTCGTGGGCGTCCAAAGGGATTTCTTCATGGCCGGGGAAGCGCTGCCGATCATCCAGCATTCTTTATCGCAATGGGCGACCAAATCCCTTACCCGCTCAGCGTCAGGCCCATTCCAAATCTCGTCAAAACTCTTTTCTTTGATATTGCCCATGGTCTCTTCCATACCATTGCAGGGCCGGATTTCGCCAAAGGGATCAAGAAAAAAGACGTCGCTGCCCATCTCGCAGGGAAGGAACCTCTTTCCCCCATGTATCTTGTTTATCAGACCGTAATTAAAATAAGCCCGGTACCAGTTCTTCAACCGCCAGGTTTTAAAAAACTCGGCGATTAACCGGCTGAACTGCCGGGACACCATCTCCTTATCCCGGATCTCATTGTCCATCTTGTGAAAATAATAGGTGCTGTGCACCACGGCGGTGGCGAATTCCAGGTTCATGGCCAGGGACAGTTTATACAGCTCCAGCAGATCCTCGGCGTTCCGGTCGGACACGGTAATGCCGAAACCGATATCTTTCAAACCGATATGCTTCAGCTCGATCAAGGTTCTGATCCCGGAATCGAAACCGTCATTAATCCCTCTTAATTCATCATTGGCCTTGGGCAGGCCCTCGAGACTTATCCTGATACCGATATCCGGATATTTTCCGGCTAAAGCGATGATCCTTTCGCTGAAAAAGCCGTTGGTGCTGATCACTACTCTCTCAGCCTTTTTCCGGGCGAGGGTTACGATTTCTTCCAGGTCTTTTCTTAAAAAAGGCTCCCCCCCGGTAATATTGATAAAACTCAGGTTATCCGGTATCTTTTCTATATCCGAAAGGGTAATCTCTTCCTTGATTTTGCTGGGAAACCGCCAGGTATTGCACATATAGCATCTGGCGTTGCACCTGTAGGTAACTCCGATAATAGCTTCCATTACTACATCCTTTTACAAAGAGACCGGGCTATGGTTAACCTCCTCCTTATACCGCTCCACCACCCCGACAATATAATCGATCCGCCTGATGCCGGAGGGCTCCTGCAAATAGTCGGAATAGTAATGGTAAGGTTTTATTCTGTTACTCATAAACTTCCAGAAATCATTTTTCGGTATAAGTTTATCAGGGATTCATAATGCTTTCCGCTGCCGTATTGCTGCTTGACCTTTTTTCTGGCGCTCCGGCCCATCTTCCTTACCTTATCAGGGTTTTCCACCAGGTGCAGTATCTTGCCGGCCAGGGCGGAGGCGTTTCCGGATTCAAACAGGCAGCCATTGACCCCGTCATCAATCTGCTCGGGAACCCCTCCGATATCGGCGCCGATCACAGGCTTGCCATAAGCGAACGCTTCTAAAACAACATAAGGAAAGTTTTCGTAGCATTCAGAGGGAAGCGCCAGAAACATCGCTTTTTTTATAATGTTTTTCAGCTCTTTTCCTCTTCGATAGCCGAGTAATTCCACTCTTCCCTTCAAATTATTGGTGTTTATATACTCAAGGATTGTTTCTTCCATAGGCCCCTCCCCCACAATCTTCAGCTTAACGTCCGCTTTAAGAGAGCGTAACGCTTTCAATAAAATCATAAGCCCTTTTTCTCTGGATAATCTTCCCAGGTATAAAAAATAGTCTTGATGCTTATAATCAGGCGTCAGGTTTACCGCATCCAGGAAATTGGGGATATGCACGATTTTCTTTGCGTCAAACCCATATTCGATAAGCTTTTTCCTTAAAAATTCGCTGGGAGTGATAAAATAATCTATGAATCTATATATTCCCAGTATCCGATGAATATAAGCGGTCAAAGCGGACATGACGCTCGCGGGCAGAGAATCCTTTTTACAACGGTTCAGAACCGCCCGGTAATATCTTCCCCCCTGGCAGTCTTCACAAATACCGCGATTATTCAGAAAAGTGGCGTTCGGGCAGATTGACTCATAATCGTGAACCGTCATAACCACCGGAAGGTTGAATTTCTTTATGGAATAAAGCACCGACGGACTTAAATGGTGATGGAAATTATGGACGTGAACCAGGTCCGGTTTTTCCCGCTCAAGCAATAAGTCAAGCTTTTTTCTGGTTTCTCTTGAGTAGATATCTCGGGAAAGAACCTTTAAACCGTTGCTGATAGTAATATTCTTTACCAGTTTCTCGAAATCGATATCCGAGACAAAGTATTCCCTCTGATCCGAAGGAAGGTTCTGGGGATGTTGCGTGGAAAACTGGGTCACCTTATGCCCCTCTCTTCTCAGAAGGCCGGAGACGTCGAAATAATATCTTTCGCTCCCCCCCCGCAAATAATGGAAGTTATTGACCTGCAATATTTTCATTTATTATGGTCTTGGGTATATGAAGGATCAACACCTACATAAGCGCCGCTTCCGTTTGAAGACAGATATATTTTACCGGGAGCGTTTTTGTCAACGGTAATACACGTTCCCCGCAATACATCCAAGCCGTTATTTACCGACTGCCAGGTGATTCCACCATCGGCACTTCTGAAAACTCCTTCCCCGGAGCTTTCATCGTGGTAGTTGTCGTCGTTGGATACGGCATATACTATCGCGGGATTATCGGGCAGTACGGCAACGGCATTGATTCCTCTGACTTTCAGGCTATGTCTCCAGGTATTTCCGCCGTTCTCACTCTTAAATACGCCACCCGGCGAACCTTTTTTGCTTCGACATCCCACATAAACAGCTTTGGGAGGGTCATAGGCTACCGAAAACAAATTCTCAGGAGAGGCGGACGTGTGAGTCTTAAACCATTTCTGGCCGGCATCATCGGTTTTAAACAATCCCTGTTCAGCCGCCGCTAAAATTGTGTGTGGCTGAGAGGGATGCTGAACCAGTTTACGAACAGCCCCGGCTTCAGAAAGCCCCTTATTCAGAGGAAGCCATCTGTTCCCGCCATCGGTTGTTTTGTATACGCCCTTCCCGCCGGCAACATAGAGAACATTATCAGAACTCATTAAAAGAGAGTAGAACAAGGTGTCTTCCGGCAAACCAGAGTTGACGCTCTCCCAGCTTTCTCCCCAATCGACGCTTTTGCTTACGGTAGCAACTTCCTGAAGTTTCAGATTAATCGCATAAAGCAGACCGGAGGTCGATTGGGAAACAGCAATATCATAGATGCTGTCCTTATATTTCATCCCCTTAACCGCAGTCAGCCAGTTTTTCCCTCCGTCCACACTTTTTACCAGACCGTGATCGGCTGTTCCGATATACAATCTGTCAGGGTCCAGGGGATCAACCGCAACGACCCTGGTAGCGCCGAATACATTTAATCCCCGGTGTGTCCACCCTCCTCCGCCAGCGGGATTCCTGCTCGAAACAACCTGTCGCCAGTTTTTCCCGCCATCCTCCGTCCTGTAAATAAACCTTGAGGAGCCGAGGAACATTCTTTTGGTATTTTTAGAATCAATCGCAAAGCCGTTTATTTTACCGCTTCCCTCCAGCCAGGAATCATCCATATTGCCCGGGTCTCGTTTCCGACTTCTTGTAATTTTCTCCCATTTCTTGCCGCCATTAATACTCTTATAAACCCCTCCGCCCATACCCCAGGTACTGTTCACCACATAAACCGTATCTGGCAGTTGCGGGTCGATAACAATCACCGAATAGTTATCCGGAAACCTTCCCCCGTAGAATTTCAGGCCATTGCCAATCTTTATCCAGTTTTCAGCTCCATCAACACTTTTGTATATGCCATCTTTTCCACAACTTACATACAAGATATTGGTGTTGACCGGGTGAACAGTGATCGCTCTCGTGGAACCTTTAAAACTTTTTCCCCAACGTTTCCCCCCGTCGGAACTTACAAACAAACCCTTATTGGAAGCGACGTAAACCAAGTTCCGGTTGGCAGGGCTTATGGCGATCGACCTGATTTTCACCCCCCCTCCCAAGGATGTCAGTTTCTCCCAGGTTTCGCCTTTGTCCCTTGATTTGTAGATAGAGCCGCCCCATTTTATTAGTTTGTTAACGGTTTTTCCCCCTTCAGCGGTAGGACGATAACCGAATCCGGCATAGATCGTCCTGTCAGGCCCTATGGCAATGGCGCCGATGCAGGCCGTTAACCTGTATGGATGCGGCCGGCCGAGCCCTTCCCATTTAGCCTGCCAGTTCCGCCCTCCATCAACCGATTTGTAGAATCCTCCCCTGGTCCCGATATAAAGAATCTTTTCATTATCAGGATCAATCATCACAGGGGTAATTATGTCATAATTTCTTATTCCCCTGTTAAGAGCGCTCCAGCTTTTCCCCCAGTCATCGCTTGAATAAACACCCCCAATATCGGTGCTCGCATATATTGTTCCAGAGCGTGAAATATTGAGGGCACTGACTTGGTCAGCATCCCCCGGACCAATCAGTTTCCAGGAAACATCGCCGTTCTCCGAAAGCCCCAGGCCCATGCCAGAAGCAGCCAAGCCATAGTCAGAGATGAAAACACCACAGACGATTATATGGCAGCATGCCACGAAAGGGGCAAGATAACGCAATTTTTCAAGCCAACAGGCTTTCTTTTTCATATACAATATCCGGCTCAACACCAAGAAGGTTCAAAACGGTTGGCGCAATATGAAGTAAAGAAGGATTATTGCGCTTTACAGGCCGGTTAACATTGGCGATATAAAGCGCCCCCTCTTTTTTATGCCCCCCCGAGAGCTTTTTATGGGTTGTGCTTACACCGGTCAAAGCCCCGTACAGCGACCAGTTCGTTCCAAATTCGCCATCCAATTCATACAGGATATCAGGATATAAATCCAACCTGTCCCCTGAATAGACATCATCCCTTCTGAGAACCCATTTAAAAACACTTTTTCCGTCTCCGGCAAAAATATCGGCAGATAACAGCTCTGCTATTATTTTGCTTCGAATCTCTTCATAATTCAAATTTTTATCGTTTATGAGTCTGCTGTTAATTTTAATGCCGCCAAAGGGGTTTGTCCCTCCGAAATCAGGATCGGCGGAAGCCAGGTTATCATCGGCGCTTATTAAGAACGAAGATTTTTTTAATTCCTTGCGGTAAGGAATGTAGGGCGTAATCTTATAAAGCAGATCTTCCAAGTCATGTTCGTATATAAAATTCAGCAGACCGGTTTTAAGCTTCTCTATCAAAACCAACGGACTAAAACCTTTCTTCCCGGCGCCCTTTGCATCCAGAAACCCGGCCCGGCGCAGGATTTCATTTATATTCAACACCTTTGTGCAGCGGCGTCCATGCCCATGATCGCTCAATATCATTAAAGCGGCACCGCAGCTTTCGGCCATTTGTTGAAATTCTCCAATGATATCATCAAATATTTTATAGAAATCTTTTATCGTTTCCTGATGAGGATTTTTTCCCGGATAGGTGGGGTCTTCCTCATCATGATAACGCCAGAAAAAATGCTGAATTCTATCCAACTCAAAAAAAGTGAGGAACCTCAGATCATAGGTATCTTCGGCAAAAAGTTGTAATCCGATATCTTTAAGAGAGCGGATACTTTCCCTCGTTTGCTTTATGAAATCACGCAACTGGCTTTTTGAGGGAAAGCCGGCTATTCCTCCCAAGACCGGTGGGATATTATAGTCTTTGATAATTTCAGGAGGGTAAGAAAGAACCGGCCCTTTAATAAAGGCGGGGCCGCTTACCATTACGCCGTTTACTTTCCAGGCCGGATAAGCGATAAAAGGGTTAATGACACATACTTTTTTTCCCTTATCGCCTGCCATGTCCCAGAATGTGTTTCCAGCCAAACCGGAGAAATCAACGCTCAGATCCTTACTGGACAAGTAGTTGATATATTGGATAATACCGTGATCAGTCGGGTTCTTACCGGTAAATATCGATGCCCAGGCAGGAATGGAATCGGGAGGAAATACCGAAGCTAAATCACCCCCTGCCCCTTGATCGATTATTTGGGCAAGGTTTTTCAATTCAGACTTCCACCGGAAAACAAGAGAGGGGTCCAATCCATCAATACCAATAATAATTACAGGCTGCGATTTCAAGTCTTATCCTTGTTTAAGACCATTTCTTCCACCTCGCTTAAAACTACCTCTGAGATAAAATCCATACTGTTCATTCCGTCGATTATTTTTGCTCCAGCGTACTCAGTCAACAACCGATAAAACCCTCTTCTTTCTTCAAGATAACTCGTGGCAGTCCCGTCATTCTTCCTCCTTCCACCCACATAGGGGGGAACATCAAGCAAGAAAACAAACACCGGCTTCGGGAAATATGCCGGGAATCGTCGCTGGAGCAATCGGGCAAAAGCAGCTTCCGAATACCCGGAATTTATCGCCCAATCAACGAACAGGTCATAAATATAGCGGTCGCAAATGACAGTTTTCCCCTGTTTTAGCGGAGCAATTATTTTTTTCCTGACCTGAACATAATAATCCACCAAGGCTGCATACTGATAAAACTGTAAGATAAATTTATGTTTAAACAGTTTTCTTTTAATATCTTTCAGGAGACTGTAGACTGCTTCAGGATTATTTTTATCCGTGCCTTGGCCGGCTTTTTTTCTGAAAAAAGAGATAAACGGTTTCAACAGAAAAGGCTCCCACCTGCTCCAGCTGTATTCACAATCAATATTGAGCTCTTTCAGCTTTTCAAATAAGCGCTGCGCCTGGGTTGTTTTCCCGGAGCCGTCTATGCCGGTAAAGCAAATTAACAATGCAGATATCCTTTGATAAGAGATCCTTTAACCCGGTCTATTCAGGTTTATTATCAGGCTGTTGAAAAAGCAATTTAGAGGATCACTGCTTTTCCTGAATTGATTTTCC
>JBHHXV010000027.1:0-15068 GCA_046757225.1 bacterium | reverse complement strand
CCGCTCTTTTTTCTTTAGGCCGGATAAAGCTGAAATCGCTTCAGGAAAAAAGCCGGCGCAGAGGAGGCCTGGTCGATGAACTGCTCTCCCATCCCCGGCAGCTGCTGATTACCATCCTGGTTGGCAACGAAATCGTCAATATCGCCGCCAGTTCGGCCACCACTTCTCTTTTTATCGGTTATTTCGGGCTGAAGGGAATATGGCTATCTATCATGGTCATGACCCTGCTTATTATGACCTTCGGGGAAATTTCTCCCAAGACCCTGGCGGTTTACAACCCGGTTCGTTTTTCTCTGATTATCGCCGATCCCCTTTATCTCTTTTACCGGATCATCACCCCGGTTCGCCAGGCGCTGGATTTCCTGCTAAAAAAGCTCCCGTTCCTGGATGGGGAGGAAGGGGCCTCCCTTTTGTCCAGGGTTACTGAAGACGAGTTCCGGACACTGGTGGAGGTAGGGGAAAAGGAAGGGGTGCTGGATGATCAGGAAAAGGTCTTGATTGATAATGTCATGGAGTTCGCCGACACCAGGACAGAACGGATTATGGTAAAACGGGGGGATATTTTCGCTCTTCCGAGCAATATGACCACGCCGGTGGCTCTGGACCGGATCAAAAGAAGTTTTCATTCCCGGGTTCCGGTTTATAAAAAAGGCTTGGATCAGGTGCAGGGAATCGTTTATACCAAAGATTTGCTGGCCGCTTCCTTTAATCAGGAAAAACCGGGGTTGTTGATCGAGCATTCCCACCCACCCTATTTTGTGACCAGAAATCGGAAAATCATGGATATCCTGCGGGAGTTCAGGAGGCGCAAGGTTCACCTGGCGGTGGTTATTGACGAGCATGGCCGGACCGTGGGGCTGGTTACCATGGACGATATCCTGGAGGAGCTTTTCGGAAAAATGCCGGTGACTGGCGAAAAGACCGACCGGCTTTTTATCGCCCACTCTTCTAATCTCTTTACCGTTTCCGGGATGATGCAGATAGATGATTTCAATGAAACCGTGGGCGCCGATCTCTCCAAAGAGGACTCTGAAACCATCGGCGGCTTTCTGTTTACTTTGAAAGGAAGAGCTCCTTATAAAGGGGAACGGTTTGCCTACCAGGGAATAAATTTTGTGATTAAGCGGGTCAGAAAAAACAAGCTGTTGGAAATACGGGTAAGCAAGCAATAGTATGCGCGATATTTTCTATCTGTTTATCACCTTGATCTTTCTGGGAACCGAAGCCTTTTTTTCCGGTTCCGAGATTGCCATCATTTCTCTCAACCGTCTCAGGCTGAGGGGTTTGGTTCGGAGCGGTTCCCAACCGGCCACCCTGCTTTCCTCCATGTTGAAGAAGCCGGAGCGGATTCTTTCCGCCACCCTGCTGGGAACCAACCTTTCCACCATCATCTCCAGCGCTTTGCTGACCTCCCTGTTCTACCGGTATTCCAGGCATTACGCCGTCTTGATCACCTTGCTGGTGCTTACTCCTCTGACGCTTATCCTGGGGGAGATAGTTCCTAAAACCTTATTCCAGAAGCATTCTGAAACAATTGCATTAAAGATTGCTTATCCTATCCGGTTTTTCTATTATCTGTTTTATCCCCTGACGCTCCTTTTTTCCGGTCTGGCCAACCGGCTGCTTGGAACCCTGGGAGTGGACGCCGGAACCGAGCGGATCTTTGTCACCAAAGAGGAGATAAAACGGCTGGTTCAGGCGGATAAAGAGGAAGGCGAGATCTTCGAGCAGGACGAGCGGGATATGCTCGAACGGATTTTCGTGTTCGGGGATACCACCGCCAAAGAGGTTCTGGTTCCCCTGATCGAGGTGGAACTGATCGACCGGGAGGCCACCGCTCTGGAAGTGGTGGAAAGCTCGAAAGAAAAGGGCCTGACCAGGTTTCCGGTTTATTATGAGCGCAGCGACAATATTATCGGCACGGTAAATGTGTTCGATCTTCTCTACGCCAAGAATACCCGGGAGAAAATCACCAATTTCATCAGCCCGGCCTACTATATCCCCGGATCCAAACGGATAGACAACCTGCTCAGGGAGATGCAGTCCGAGGGTCTTTCCCTGGTGGTGGTGGTGGACGAGTATGGAAACAACGAAGGGATTATCACCCTGGAAGACCTGCTGGAAGAGATTGTGGGGGAAATCCGGGATGAATACGATGATGAGGAAGAGTTGTTTCAGGTGTTGGCGGACGGCTCTTATCTGTTCGACGCTAGAATCGAGCTGGACGACATCCGGGAGTTCTGCGATATCGAGCTGCCGGACGACGGTGATTACGAAACCCTGGGAGGTCTGATTCTGGACCGCCTGGAAAGGATTCCCGACCCCGGGGACAGGCTTGAGATGGATCGGTGCAGTTTTACCATTCTCAAGGCGGACGGCCGGACGATTAAAAAGGTGATCTGTACCTTAAAACCGTAATATTGAATATCTATGCAAATTCCTTCGGAACTGAAAAAGCTCTATCCCTTTTCCTCGAATTTCCTGGAATTGGGAGGCGGTCTGAAATATCACTATCTGGACGAAGGAGCGGGGGAGTGCCTGGTAATGCTCCACGGAAACCCTACCTGGTCTTTTTACTACCGCAACCTGATTCTGGGTTTGCGGGACCGGTACCGGCTGGTTGCTCCCGATCATATCGGCTGCGGCCTGAGCGACAAACCCGGGCAATACGATTACCGCCTCAGCCGTCATATAGATAATCTCGAACTCCTCATAAACAAACTTCAGCTGAAGAAGGTTACTCTGGTTATGCATGACTGGGGAGGAGCGATCGGCATGGGCTGGGCCGTGAGACACCCGGAATCGGTAAAGCGGCTGGTGATTTTCAATACGGCCGCCTTTCTCCTGCCCCGGATTCATATCCTGCTCCGGATCTGCCGGATTCCGGTTCTGGGGGCTCTGGCTATCCGCGGTTTCAACGCCTTCGCCCGGGCGGCGGTTTATCTGGCCTGCCGGAAACATGAGCGGATGACCCCTCCGGTAAGGCGCGGTTACCTGGCTCCTTACCCCAGCTATGCCGACCGGGTCGCCCACCTGCGTTTTGTGCAGGATATTCCCACAAAACCCGGCCACCCCAGTTATGATCAGATGAAAACCATTGAAAAAGGGCTGAGACAATTCAAGAATTTGCCGGTACGGATCTTCTGGGGAGAAAAGGATTTCGTGTTTGATGAACATTTTTTGAACCGCTGGCTGGATTTCTTCCCCAGGGCCGAGGTGACGAGGTTTCCCGCCGCCGGGCACTATGTGGTTGAAGACGCCGGGGAAGAGATTCTTCCATTGCTGAAAGATTTCATAAAATAATGCCTTTTTACTTTTCCGATAAAAAACGATTGCTGGCGGTTACCAACCTCGCCGGCTTACTGGCGGAGACGCTCGATCTTCATATTTCCCTGCGTTTGTGGGACGGCACCATAATTCCTCTGGGCCGGGAAGTGGAACCGGATTACTTCATTTCCATAAACCATCCCGGAACCATGGGCTCGATCCTGAGATGGCCGAGTCCGGATAATATTTTACGAAATTACGTGAACGGTAATATCGATTTTGTGGGCGGCGATCTAATAAATTTCGCCAATACCGCCCGCCAGGGGGTGCTCAAAAAAGAGATGCGCCGGCGTCTGCGCGGTTTGAGCAAGGGATATCTTTTCCGCCAGCTCCTGCCGCTCCTGTTTTCTCCCTCCACGCAGACCGGGGTGGAGCACGAATTTACCGAAGAACGGACCGGCCGCCGGCAGTTCCGGAAAAACAAGGATTACATCCAGTTTCATTACGATGTGGGCAATGATTTTTATTCCCTGTTTCTCGACGCGGAGATGCAGTATTCCTGCGGATACTTTACCGACTGGAACAACACCCTGGCCCAGGCGCAGCATGACAAGCTGGAGATGATCTGCCGGAAATTATGCCTGGAACCGGGAGAGAAGATGCTGGATATCGGCTGCGGCTGGGGGGGGCTGATCTGCCACGCGGCCAGGTACCACGGGGTAAAGGCTCATGGCATCACCCTTTCCCAGGCCCAGCATGATTTCACCCGGGAAAAGATAACGAGGCTTGGCCTGGAAAACCTGGTCACCGTGGAGTTATGCGATTACATGGAAGCCGATGGAACCTATGACAAGGTCTCCAGCGTGGGGATGTTCGAGCATATCGGGATCGATAATTTCCGCAGGTACTTCAAAAAAATCAGATCCCTGCTGCGGGACAGGGGAATTTTTCTGAACCACTCGATCGCCCGCCGGGCCAAACAGGTCAGCCGCCGGAAATTCCGGAAGCTCAATACCGAGAAAAAGCTGTTCCAGAAATATATCTTTCCCGGTTTTGAGCTGGACAGCCTGGGCCACACGCTGGTTTCTATGGAAAGCTCCGGTTTCGAGATCCGGGATATGGAAAACTGGCGGGAGCATTACGCTTTAACCAGCAGGCACTGGGTGCAGAACCTGAACGCCCGCCGGGAGGAAGCGGTAAATCTTATCGGGAAAGAGCGCTACCGGATGTGGGTTCTTTATCTTACCGGCGTCTCCCTGGCTTTTACCGACGGCCCCCTGCTGATTTACCAGACCGTGGGAGTAAAGAGGGGTTCGGTCAAGGGGGTTTCCGGTATGCCGCCCACCAGAAGCTACCTTTACCGCTGAAATGCAACCAGAATTAGACCGGGATGAAAATACTGGGCATCAATTCAGTCTTCCATGAAACCGCGGCCAGTTTGATCGAAGACGGGCGAATAGTCGCTTCCGTGGAAGAAGAACGGCTCACGGGAATCAAACACGGCAAACAAGCCAGCCCTTACGGCTCCTGGATCCTGCCTTATAACGCGATCAATTACTGTCTTACGGAAGGGGGAATAACCTTAGGCGAGCTCGATCATGTCGCCTATTCTTTTAAACCCTGGCTAAGGCTGAAGCGAAATCTCCCCAAGATGATCGGCCGCTCCCTGAAAGGTGATCCGGTACCGCTTCGCAACGGTCTGGCTTATTTCTACTTTAACAAACGAATTCCCGCTTTTCTGGTTAAGGAGATTCCTCAAAAAATATCCATTAGAAAGCGTCTCATTATCAAGGGAGCCCCCCAGTGGAAATTCCATTTCGTGGAACATCATGTAGCTCATGCGGCGGCTTCTTTTTTGGCCTCGCCCTTCGATCAGGCCGCCATCCTCTCCCTGGACGGAATCGGAGAAACCACCTGCACCCTTATGGCGGCAGGCAGGGGCCGGTCAATAAAAAAATTGAAAGAGATCGGTTATCCCCATTCCCTGGGTTTCCTTTATGAGCAGGTCACTAAATTCCTGGGCTTTCAGCAGAATAACGACGAATTCAAGGTGATGGGCCTGGCCGCTTATGGAAAGCCCCGCTTTTACAGGAAATTGAGACAGCTCGTGGAATGGACTGAGGGCGGCTACCGGATCCGCATAGATTTCGACCGGTCTTATCTTATGGGAGTCAAGGAGCTTTATGATCTCCTCGGCTCCCCCCGAAGCTGGGAAACTCCCCTCACCGGCCGTCACGCAGACATCGCCGCCAGCCTTCAAGAGGTACTGGAAAAGACCGTGCTGCATATTTTGGAGTGGCTGCACAAGAAGACCGGCATCGATAATTTATGCCTGGCCGGAGGGGTATCCTTGAACTGCCTCATGAACGAGCGGATCCTCCGGGAATCGCCTTTTAAAAATATTTTTATCCAGCCGGCCGGTCATGACGCGGGAACCGCCCTGGGCGCCGCCCTCTGGGTAAATCACGCGGTTTTGGCAAGACCCGGAAAAACGGTCATGGATCATGCCTGCTGGGGCCCGGCGATCAAGGGCGATGTTGAAAAACACCTGAAAGGAGCCAGGATCCCCTATACCCGGCCCGAGCAGATCGCCAAAGAAACGGCCAGGCTGATTTCCCAGGGGAAGATCGTCGGATGGGTGCAGGGCAGAACGGAATGGGGGCCGAGGTCACTGGGAAACCGGTCCATTCTGGCAGACCCGAGGGATAAGACCATGAGGGAACGCATCAATAAACTGAAAGGCCGGGAAGGATACCGCCCCCTCTCTCCCGCTATCCTCGAAGAGGCGCTTCCCGAATATTTTGAAGACCCCTCAGCCTCACCCTTTATGCTCTTCGCCCGAAAAGTGAGACCGCCCCGGAGGATTTCCCTTATCTCCGCCGTCAATATCGACGGAACCGCCCGGTTTCAGTCAGTAGGCTCAAAACAGAATCCCCTGTTTCACGAGCTTATACAGGAGTTTTACAGGCTTACCGGCGTGCCGGCGGTAATCAATACCTCGCTCAACTACCGGGAAAAGCCACTGGTATGCACCCTGGAGCAGGCCCTGGACTGCTTTTACAATACCGGTCTCGATTATCTGGCGGTAAACGGCTGTCTGATCTCCAAACCTTTCATGACGGGCCATTCCTGACCCCCAATGATGAAAAAAGGTGGTTCCAAGTAAGGGTTACCACGTAGCTGTTTTCACGGTAAGAACGGTAATCACGCAACAGCTTAATCCGGTCTGTTCAATTTCCGAAGGGCTTCCAGCCGGTTATAAGCGTCCGAGTATTGCGGGTCGAGCTTCAGGGATTTTTTATAGGCAGCCTCTGCCTTTTTCCAGCTTTTCAGTTGAGAGTAGGAATTTCCCAGGTTGTAGTATAAATACTTATCCACCTTGCCGGGAGAGTTTTTCTGAAAATTAAGAAACAGTTTAACCGCTTCGGCGAATTCGTTTTTTCTCATCTTCAGGGTTCCCAGGAAATACGTGGCGTCAGGAGAGTAATTCCCCGTACCGATTGACAGCCGATAATACCGTTCCGCCTCATTTAGGTTGTTACCGCTGTAATAAATGGAACCGATATCCGCCAGTGCCTGAGCGTGCCCGGGATCCAGGCTGACCGCTTTCCGATAGTACTCCAGCGCTTTCCGGGGCTTTTCCCAGGCCCGGTAAGTGGCTCCGATCTGAAAGACCGCCTCCGCGTTATCCGGCTTGTACCGGAGAATGTTTTCAAACTGGCCGACCGCCTCCCGGTATTGCCGGTTGAGGCGGTAAATAATTCCCAACCCCCGGTAAGCGTCAGTGTAAGTAGGACGGATCTTCAAGGATCGTTTGAAGCTGTCGATCGCTTGAACCTGTTCCCCTTTCTGATAATAGATGGCTCCGAAATTGTAATAATCCTCGGCGAAGTCCAACCGGACAAGCGGCCAGTTACAGAAGACGATCAGAGCCGAAAGCGCCACTCCTTTCCGGATCAGCGGCGGGAATTGTCCCTGGCGGTATTTCTCCCAGGATTCGACCAGGGCGGCCGAAGCGAACAGCATAAAAACCGGCATGACCGGAACCCGGTAACGGGCGGTGATAAAAAAGAGAATAATGGAAAGCATGTAAGCCAGGGCGTAAAAATAAAGCAGCCCGTATTTACGCCGGTCGGGAAAACAGATAATCATTCCCAGCAGCCCCAGAGGGATAATCAGGCCGGCGCTGAAGCCGGGGATGGACAATAGGGGGGAGTACCGTTGATTGAAATAGATATCCTCTATCTGGGGGATTTCGGTGCCGTTGAGAAACAGGGCGGCCTTGACCGCCAGATTCTTCAAGAAAAAGCCGGGATTATCGCCGATAAAGGTAATCGCCTGCCTCAGCCAGAAGCGGGAGGTTCCGGCGGAGCCTAAACGATGCCCCACCGCTCTTTCGGCGATTTCCCGGGCTTCGATATCCATCTCCCTGCCCCGGTCGTAGAACGATTTCTGCTCGGGCAGGCGCAGGTTTCGTAAAGGGATATAGATCCCCTTGGAGTCCTTGTTGTTGCCGATATAAAGATTTAACCCCCCATTGGAAGTGATCAGCACCGGTTCCGGCTCGATCAGGTAATTTCTTAAGGTGACCGGCCCGATTACGCAGACGATTCCCAGCAGAAAAGGCAATACCATCCTGTTGAAAAACAAGGTTTTGTCATTGATACGCCAGAGCAGCAGCACGGCCGGGGCCAACAACAGGATATTGGCCCGGGCCAAAGCGCACAGCCCCAGCAGCAGACCCGCCCCGAATACCCGCTTTTTCCCCGGATAGTCCGGGAAATCGATAAGGAGGTTCAATAACAATAAATTAAGAAAATTGGCGAAAAAAGCCATCAGGAGATTGGCGTCATAATAAATGAAGGTGCCGTAACCGGCGCTGATGATTCCGGCCCCCAGGCCGACCGGCCGTTTTCCCGAAGCCCTGTATCCCAGCCGGTAGATCAGCAGCACACTGAGAGAGCCGACTATAATCTGGCAGAACCTCAGGTAAAACCAGTCGAAACCGATTACCTTAATCAGGAAAGCCAGGAAATAAGGGTAGAGAGGCCCCATAAAGAAAACCTTGTTTCCTATTATGTTGCCGGCGGCGATGGACTTGGCTTCCTTGATGTAATAGAGGGAGTCCATCAGGGGAGCGTTAAAACTTAAGGAGTGGCTGATCTGACGCAGGTAGACGAGGCGCAGGACAAAGGCCAGAGCGAACAGCAACAGCATGATCACCCGGTTGGTCAGGAACGGTTTCTCCTCAAAAGATCTGGAATCCGGAGGAGAAGCCGTTTTTTTCCGGTTTTTTCTTTTTTTGGCCATCCCTTTAATATCTACCCATAATTTACTTAACATGTTATATTATTTAGGGCGTGTTAACAATTATTTATGAGTTGAGATGATATCCAGGATTATCAAAAAGCTGCTGTTCGGTCCGGAACAGATTACGCCTTCGAACAGTAAATGTCAGGTGCTGGGAGCTTTTAATCCAGGCGCTGTAAGTTATGGCAACGCCATATACTTACTGGTCCGGGTGGCTGAATCCATAAAGACCGATTCAACTGATTATGTCTACCTGCCCAAATGGGACTGTAGAAACGGCTATTGTTACGACCGGGTTCCCAAGACCGATGTGGAGCTTATATACAGGGGGAGTGTGGTCAGGTTTAAGCATAACGGGCTGGTCAGATTGACGCATATCTCACATTTCCGGGTGGCGGTGATAGAGGAGGACGGGGAAACGATCCGTATTCTGCCGGAAAAGCCGTCAATAACCCCGCAGGAAAAATACGAAGAATACGGAATAGAAGATCCCCGAATCACCCGGATTGGAGACCGGTTTTATATCACTTACGTAGCGGTCTCCGAACATGGAATAGCAACCGCATTAATGTCCACCACCGATTTTGTCTCCTTTGAACGGCACGGTCTTATCTTTCACCCGGAAAACAAGGATGTGGTTCTGTTTCCGGAAAAGATAAACGGAAACTATTTTGCTATTCACCGGGCCCGGGGCAGCGCTGTTTTCGGCAAACCGGAGCTGTGGCTGGCCCATTCCCCGGATCTGCTCCACTGGGGAGGGCACAGCTCTCTGATGCAGGTCTATTCGGACTGGAGCTGCACCACGGACGAACACGGGGAACCGGTCTGCCGGATGGTTCCGCTTATGGGGCGGCGCTCCAGCGACTGGGACAGATTGAAAGTGGGCGCCGGCGTTCCTCCCATCAAGACGGAAGAGGGCTGGCTGGAGATTTATCACGGGGTATACAGCCCCAGTGAGGAAGCGCCTATGGGGGTGTATTGCGCCGGGGCCGCCCTGTTCGACCTGGAAGACCCTTCCCGTTTGATCGCCCGGGCGCCGGAACCAATAATCTCCCCAACCGAGGATTATGAAACCCTTAAAGGCGGGAAAAAGGGATATCTGGCCAATGTGGTCTTTCCTACCGGCATTATCAGGCAGGGGGACGACCTGTTAATATATTGCGGAGCCGCTGACACCTCTACTGTGCTGGTAAAGATTTCCCTGTCTGAAGTACTGGAAGCTATAAAAAAAGGATGTAATAGATAAATGGCTGAAGAGATGCATGTGGCTATGCTTTCGCCGGTGGCCTGGCGGACTCCTCCCAGGGATTACGGCCCCTGGGAACTGGTGGTATCCATGCTGACCGAAGGGTTGGTAAAAAGAGGGGTGAAAGTGACCTTGTTCGCCACTGCTGATTCGCAGACTGCCGGGAAATTACAGGCGATCTGCCCTCAAGGGTATGAGGAAAACCCGGAAATCATGCCCAAGGTGTGGGAGTGTCTCCATATCTCCGAGCTGTTCGAGCGGGCTGCTGAGTTTGACCTTATTCACAACCAGTTCGATTTCCTGCCGCTTTCTTACAGCCGGTTGATCAACACCCCGGTGGTAACCACCATTCACGGTTTTTCTTCGCCCAAGATTCTGCCGGTCTATAAAAAATATAATGATACGGCCCATTATGTAGCTGTCAGTGAAGCGGACCGGTCACCGGAACTGGTTTACGAGGCAACCGTTTATCACGGCATCAGACTGGAGCAGTTCACCTTAAATGAAAAGAAGGAAGACTATCTGCTGTTTTACGGCCGTTTCCACTGGGACAAGGGAGCCAAAGAAGCGATCGAGATCGCCCGGCGGGCGGGGATGAAACTGATTCTGGCCGGCCTGGTTCAGGATGAAAAATATTTTCAAGAGGAGGTGGCTCCCCATATCGACGGGGAAAAGGTTGTTTATAAAGGGGTGGCCGGCGCCGAGCTGCGGGACGAGCTGCTGGGAGGGGCGCGCACCCTGCTTCATCCGATCAATTTCGAGGAGCCGTTCGGGTTGGCGGTGGTCGAGTCGATGGCCTGCGGAACCCCGGTGATCGCCTTTAACAAGGGAAGCATGCCGGAACTGATACAGCACGGGAAGAACGGCTTTCTGGTGGATAACATCGCTGAGGCGGTAGAGGTCATAAAAGATCTTGGCGACATAGACCCCAACTATTGCCGCCGGTATGTGGAAGAGCGGTTCACTATCGATAAGATGGTAGAGGGGTATTTAAAAGTCTACGAAAGAGTTCTGGAAAAGAGCAGGCGGGAGGATAAGCGGCCCTGGGGGTATTACCGGGTGTTGTCGGACGAGCCGGATCACAAGGTTAAGCGGATCGTGGTTTTTCCCGGGAAACGGCTGAGCCTCCAGCGCCATCAGCGGCGGGATGAACATTGGCATGTGATTGATGGTGATGCCCTGGTGACCATGGATCAGGAGCAAATTCCCTTAAAAAAAGGCGGATCTGTGGATATTCCCCGGAACACTGCCCACCGGGTAGAGAATACAGGAACCGAAAACATGGCCTTTATCGAGGTGCAGGAAGGGGATTATTTCGGGGAGGACGATATCGAACGGCTGGAAGACGATTTCGGCCGGGCCTAATTCACTCGGAGTAGATAATGGAGGAATCTTACTTGTTGTTTCCCATACCTTCCAAAACGTTGAGAGTCTATCATGCGAAATTCGCATGATTTCTGCGCGCAAGGCAACCAGGAAAGAAACCAAACAGTACGAGGAGTTAAACCTGTGAAAAAAGAGTATGATTTTTCCAAAGGAGAGCGGGGCAAGTTTTATCATCCCGAAGCTGAACTGAATTTACCGATTTTATACGGGAAATCTCCATAAAAAAGGGAACCGACATGGAAACTCTGGTAAATGACTGGCTGAGAAGAGATATGGGATTAATACAAACCGTTAAATAGCATTTAATACCATGAACAAACCGATAGTAAAACGATATCATAAAAACCCGATCCTCACCAAAGAGGACGTGCCTTACCAGGTGGCCACCGTCCATAACGCCGGGATGGTCAAGTATGAGGGCCGTTATATGATGCTGTTCCGCTCGCACCTGCATAACGGCCGGTCAGTGCTCGGTCTGGCGGAAAGTGATAACGGATACGATTTCAAGGTCAGGGAAAAACCGTTTATGGTTCCTGCTGCAGAGAAAGTATTTACCGAATATGAGGAGTTCGGGGTGGAAGACCCGAGGATCTGCCCGATGGAGGGGGAATATCTGATAAGTTACAGCGCGTATTCCCGTCACGGGGTCCGGGTGGCGCTGGCCCGCACCAGAGATTTTGTAAAACTGGAACGGGTCGCTCTCATTACCGAGGCCGATTACCGTAATCTAGTGATTTTCCCAGAGAAAATAGACGGAAGTTATATCCGGTTGGATCGGCCCCATTCCGAGATATCCCCCTGGTCGATCTGGATCTCTTATTCTCCGGATCTGGTTCATTGGGGAAACTCCAAAATAGTAATGAAACCGCTCGAGTATCACTGGGACCAGATGAAGATCGGCCCCGGGGCCACGCCCATAAAGACAGACAGGGGGTGGCTCTCTATTTATCATGGAGTGTTTCCCACCATGGACGGTTCGGTGTATCGTATGGGGGTGGCTCTGCATGACTTAAAAGACCCTTCATCCGTATTAGGAGTAAGTGACAGCTGGATCTTGCAGCCGGAGGACCCATGGGAGGTTGCCGGTTATGTCCATAATGTGGTTTTTTCCTGCGGGGCGATTCCTGAAGAAGACGGAACCGTCAAAATTTACTGGGGGGGAGCCGATACGGTTATGTGCGTGGGCACCGCCCGGATTGATGAATTGGTTGATCTCTGTTTAAACTATTCCCGCCCACCTTTGTAATCCATTTTATTATAGTGACCTTCAATAGCAGTAATATTAAGACATGGTTGTTTGCCTCAGCCGTGCTGTTTCTTCTCGGAGGGTGCGCCAGCGCCCCCCAGCAACTCCAACTCTCCGATACGCAAAAAATGAACCATATAGATAAAGCGGACTTTGATGATGAAATTCTGGTTCTTCTGTTAATCAAGGAAGGGATTCTGGTAAAAGATCCCGAGGACAAGGATTACATTTATTTCAACAGCCGGATCAGGAGCGATAACGAATTGAATATGCGTCTTAATAAAATCGGAATCTCAATGACGGATCTTATCCTGGATATCTGGGAAGAGGCCTATACTGATTCCCAGGTCTCCCCGGACACGGCTAAGGAGATGAAAATACTGCTGATCAAAGGCAACACTTACAGTGAGTCGGGATATTATAAAAAGGCGCTGGCTCTTTACAAGGAGGTGTTTGAGAGATATCATTCGGCTGACGCCGCTTATAATATAGGGGTTACCCTGGAAACAAACCTGGACCGGCCGAAAGAAGCTATTCCCTATTACATCAAGTTCATTATGATGGAAAAAGAGGGGGAAGATGTCGAACAGGTAAAGAGTTGGCTTAAAGCCCTTCAGAAACAATACCGGGAAAAACGGGATCTGGCTTTATTGCTCAGGGAGCGGAGCGAAAAGAAAACGGGAATAAAGGAGTTGCTGTCCGGGCGGCCGATCAATGATGAAAGCATACTCTCCGAATCTCAGAAGAAAGAGGTCGAGGATTTAATAAAAGAAGGAGCCAGGGCTTATTGGAAAAATGATTTTGCCCGGGCGGCGGAAAAATATGAAAAGGTGCTGCGATTTTATGATTCCCCGGACGCCTGTTACAACCTGGGAGTGATTTATGAAAAAAAGCTGCAGCGATATGAAGACGCCTTGTTTTTTTATAACCGGTATCTGGAGATCGAGCCTGCCGGGGCGCCCAGCAACGAGGTGGCCAAGTCAATAAAAAGGCTGGAAAGGCAAATCAATGAATGAATTGAGCGGTACATGAATCCGGGAAACCGGATCAAGGTTTCTGCTGCCATTATCACTTTCAATGAAGAGGTGAAAATCAGGGATTGCCTGGAAAGCGTTACCTGGGCGGATGAGATCGTGGTGGTTGATTCCCGGAGCGCTGACCGGACCGTGGAAATCTGCCGGGAATACACGGATAAGATAATTATCAGGGATTTTCCCGGGCACGTAGAACAAAAGAATTTTGCGGTTAACGCGGCTTCTTACGACTGGATTCTGAGTCTGGACGCTGATGAGCGGGTTTCCGGGCCTTTAAGGAAAGAGCTGCTGGCGGTCATTTCCCGGTCTCCCTCGGCCAGCGGGTATTATATCCCCAGAAAGACCTTTTATCTGAACCGCTGGATCGAGCACGGCGGCTGGTATCCGGACGCCAAGATCCGCTTTTTCAACCGGAACTCCGGCTCCTGGGGAGGGGAAGACCCGCACGATTCCGTAATCTGCTCGGGCAAGACCGCCGGCTTAAAGGGAGACATCCTTCATTTTTCTTTTGACAGTATTGACGACCACTTGGACACCATCCGGAAATTCACCGCCATCTCCGCCGGGGAAAAGATAAAAAAGGGGCATGAATTTTCGCTCTGGCAGATTACCCTCAGGCCGGTTTTTACTTTTATGAAGATGTATTTATGGAAACGGGGATTTCTGGACGGGTCAGCCGGGTTTGTGGCGGCGGTTCTCTCTTCTTACCATGTTTTTATTAAATACGCGCGAATCTGGGCTTCGGAACAATGACGCAATGCCGGAAATGCGGGACCGATATCCCCAGACGAATCAACCGGTGTCCCGGTTGCGGAGCTTTGGTTAACCGGCTTCTTTCTTACGAAAAGTGGCTCATCCTGGCAGTGGCGGGCTGGTTTGTGATAGTGTACCTGCTGCTTCATCAATCCTTCGTTCCTTTAAAAGCCGGCCTGAAATTAACCGGTACCGAGTTTATCATTACCAATTCCGGCGATTTCGACTGGAAAAACGTCAAAATGGATATCAACGGCGGGTATATTAAGCAGGTGCCGGTGATGTCCGCGGGTAAGGCTTATACCTTCAGGTGTCCCGAATTCGCCAAGGTGGAGGGCTACCCCCTGGACATCTATAAGATCCAGAAACCGCTGTTTATCCTTACCTGCGACACTCCCCGGGGAAAAGCTCTGGCGGAAATAGATTTCACCGCCGCCCTGACCGAAAGAACGCCGGTTTTTCAACCGCAAAAATCAAAAAGGTAAAAAACCCTGTGCGAAATTCTGAGGGATCGTTGAAAAGAGAACTCGGCCTTATCAGTGTATTCAGCATTGCCGCCGGCTCTATGATCAGTTCCGGTCTTTTCGTGCTGCCCGGTCTCGCCTTCCAGAAAGCCGGTCCGGCAATCATTGTTTCTTATGTCTTAGCCGCCGTTCTCATGATTCCTACCATGTTTTCCAAGGCGGAACTCGCTACCGCCATGCCGAAATCCGGAGGAAGTTATTTTTTTATTGAACGAAGTATGGGCCCTTTGATCGGAACGGTAGCCGGTTTCGCGAACTGGCTTTCCATCGCCCTGAAGGGCGCGTTTGCGCTGGTCGGCATA
>JBHHXV010000026.1:0-15343 GCA_046757225.1 bacterium | reverse complement strand
CATCGGCAATTACGTTATTATCGGCGCCGGGGCAAAGATTCTGGGAGATATCCGGATCGGAAACAACTGCATTGTCGGTTCCGGGTCGGTCGTAGTAAAAGACGTTCCCGACAATTCGACGGTGGTCGGTATCCCGGCCCGCCTGATTTTGAAAGACGGGCAAAGGGTCGAGGGGAACGTGGAGGGAATAAATTACGGACTGATGCCTGACCCGGTGGCTCAGGCGGTTAAATGCGTGTTGGATCAGACCAGAGCGGTCCAGGCAGACCTGGACGCTCTCAAGGGCCGCCTGGAAGTTTGCGCGGAGGCCTCTGAAGACAAGCCCAAAACCGGCGGCCCTCCTGACCAGGAAACCCTGGCGGAGGAAGCCGAAATTCTGGATGTTTTTATGGATGGCTCGGGAATCTGATGTTTATCGGAAAAGTAATGGGCCGGCTGGTGGCCACTAGGAAATACCAGGGACTGGAGGGAGTGAAATTCCTGTTGATTCAGCCGCTGGACGAGGATCGTAAGGAATCGGGCGAACCGCTGGTGGCCGCCGACCATGATCATCGCTCCGGCCCCGGGGACACGGTTTTTCTGGAGGACGGCCGGGAGCCTACCTACAGCCTGCCGGTTCAATTCGTACCGGTGGACGCCGCGGTGGTCGGGGTAATCGACCGTATCCACGCTCTTTCTCAGGAAGAGCGTTCCCGGCTCTCCCGCCGGAATCTCTCCGGTTAGAACCTGACTTTTACTTGATTTAATTGAGGTAACTTTGGTATATTGTATACTGTTTTTTTTTTAACTGGAGGGAAACAACTGCTATGTTGAAGAAATTATCACTACAAAAAAGTAATGGTTTTAGCGAAAGCAGGTATTTCTTCGTCCTGCTGATCTGCCTGGTGGTGAGCTTTCCCGCTCTTTCCCGGGCGGAACAGCACGATGATGACGGCATTAAAGAAGAATCGGCAGTCTCGGTCTTGAACCAGGATGACCAGGAAAACGAGTTAATCCAGAAACTCAAGGTTTTCGGCTGGCTGGACACCACCTACAAGGATAATACGAAAAAGAACAACAAGCAGTATTTCGACTCCTCCCATCTCTACCTTATCCTGGACGCCCAGATCAGCGACCGCTGGCGGGCGTTTGCCGAAATGGAATACGAACACGCCCCCGATACCAGCCGGGATAATGTCGATTTCGATAATGAAAAGTATTCATCTACGGGAAAAGTATTACTGGAACGAAGTTATATAGAGTATAATCTGCGGGATGAAGCCCAGTTCCGGGCCGGGAAATACAATACCCCGTTAGGTATCTGGACCCCCGCTCACTGGTCCATTTACGTGGACACCACCGCCAAGCCGATTCATGAAGCCAAGCATTACGTTTCCAGCAAGCAGGTGGGGGCTCAGTTCTTCGGCAACGCCTTTCCCAGCGATATGCTGGAACTGAATTATTCGGCGTATACCTCCAACGGCAGCGAGCAGCGGGATCAATTCGGCTCGAACAAGCCTTCGGACGATAAACTGGCGTACGGCTCGGACATGCGGGTCAAATTTATGGAAGACTATATGTTCGGCTATTCTTTTAATCATACCAAAGCCACCGTCAATTATCCCGCCATCAACCGGGTCAACAAAACCCACATGGTCTATTCCGACCTCTTGCTTCCCTCTGATGTCGTGCTGCGGGGGGCTTATTTCTACCAGGTCAGAGACCACGGGTATGACGATATTGAGACCTATTACGCCAAGATTAAATATTCCTTTATGGAAAAATGGTATATAAACTACCGCCTGGAAAGGGGCGATCTGGAAAGCAGCGGGAAGCGCAATAACCGCGAGACAGCTAATGTCATGACCCTGGCTTACTGGCCGCTGACGACGGTGAGAACCAGGCTGGAATTCGTCACCCACCGGTACCAGAAAAATATTAATGGAGCCTACAATGAGTGGAGCGCCTGGATCGGAATATTATTTTAATTTCGAAGGATTAACAGGGGAGAAATAATATGAAAAGAAAGCTTGGATTTTCTTTATTACTGGTTGTGCTGCTGGTGGGGGTTGATTTCTTCCTGGCTGCCGGTCAGGCGGCACTGGCCAAACAGAGACTGGTAATTGTAGCCAATAATAAGTTCCCGTTGGATTCTATTGAGTCGACCTCCCTGAGAAGGATTTTTCTGAAGAAGCTGGGGAGGATTTCCGGGGTGGCGCTTCACCCCTGCAACTTGAAGAGGAAGACCGATGCCAGATCCCTGTTTGAAAACAACGTGTTGCGAATGTCTCCCACCCGTCTTAAAAGGCTGTGGCTCAAGAACCGCCTGGCCGGCCTGGCCAAGCCCCCGGTGACCGCCCGCAATGTCAAGAGCCTGATTTCCTACCTTTCCAAAAACAAAGGCGCGATCAGTTACCTCCTGCTGAGAGACTGGGAAAAGGTTGGCTCTAACAGCAAATCAAGATTAAAGAAGTTAAAGATATTCAATTTTTAACCCGAAAAACTCGGTAAGGTAATCATAAGAATAGTCCAGGTTAAGCCGGTATCGGTCAGGTGGCGCATTTGAGTCTTGCCAGAAAATTGATTCTCAGCTTTTTGGGAATAGCACTGCTGCTTTTGATTGGAGGGGTAGCCTCAATTATCCAGGTAAACAGGGTGGGCCAGGAAGCGATCAATATCGGGGAGCGGAAACTGCCGCTGACCAAGGCGATTCTGAAGCTTCGTATCCAGTTAGGGGAGTCCCGGATTAAGATAGAGGAAGTGATCCAGCAGAAGCGGCTGGAAAAGGTGAAGCTCTTTAATAAAGAGTACCTGAGCCATATCGGGAAAGCCGGTTATTGGGCCAATGCCATCAGAAACGGGGATCAGACCGGAGCGGAAAAAATTTACAAAACCCTCAACCCGGTCGTCCAGAAGAAGGTGAGTACCGCTACCAAGGAATTGCTTTCTTTTCAAGAAAGCGGTTCCAAATTAATTCAATACTGGGTTCAAACCATTGAAAAAGAGAACCGGGCCAGAAAAAACCTGAAAAATATAGAAGCCGCATACAACCGGATCATCGATCAGGTCAGCGAAGAAGAGGAGGTGTTAGCCGAAGAGCCCGGAAAGAAAAAAAAGAAAAGCAAGCTGGATCTTGGCCATATTGTTCCCCAGTTGGATATCTGCCGGGAGTTGATGAGTTCTTTTCTTTATACCGATCATCCGGAAATACTGAAAGCCATCGAACAGGACCTGCACACCAACACCCAGGACTTACTGCTGGATATCCAGGAAATTTTAAAGGAGATGGAAAACAACCGCGCATTTCCGGCGGCCGATAAAGAGAAGGCGGCCAACGTAAAAAGAGAGGTGGAAGAATTTATCCAGTTCTGCCGGAATCTGATCTCCGCCAAGTTTGAATCTTTACAAACCAGAGGTTTGGCAGACGAGTCCATGAAAGAATTCGAGGGAAATTTCTACCAGATCATGGATCTGATGGCAGAAACGGAAACCGCCATCAATCGGGAGGTGCTTGCTTCCGTAAAGAAAGCCAAGCAGCGCACGTTGTCAGCGGCCGTTATGATGGCCGTTATCACGGTTGCCGGTCTGGCGGCGGCGGTATTTTTCGGTTTTTTTCAGGCCCGTTCTATTGCCAACCCTATCCACCAGGTAATGGAAGTGGCCAATAATATCGCGGAAAAAAACCTTTCCGATGAAGATATTACCGCTTCCGGTAGCGATGAAGTGGTCAGGTTGTCCGGGGCTTTAAACCATATGAAAACCAATCTGGCCGAAATAGTGGGCCGGATTAAAAAGGTAGCTGAGAACGTAGCTCAGGAGTCCGTTAATATTTCCCGGAGAAATCAGGATCTGTCCCAGCGTTCCCAGGAGCAGACGGCGGCTTTGCAGGAAACCGCTTCCACCATCGAGGAGATGTCAGCCAATATCAGCAGCAACACGGACAGCAGCCGGGAAGCGGACTCTATGGTCAAGGAGGCGGTCAAGGCCGCTCAAAACGGCGACCAGGTGGTTCAGAAGGCGATCGGCTCTATGACTGAAGTCAGTTTCTCTTCCCAGAAAATCAGTGAAATAATCAACGTGGTCAATGATATAGCCTTTCAGACAAATTTATTGGCCCTCAACGCCGCGGTGGAAGCGGCCCGGGCCGGGGAACAAGGCCGGGGATTCGCGGTGGTGGCCGGCGAGGTGCGCAGCCTGGCCGGGCGTTCGGCTGAGGCGGCCAAGGAAATTAAAGAGCTTATCGATGAAAGCGTGAAAAAGGTAAATATCGGCAATCACCTGGTTGAGGAAACCGGCCAGACCCTGACGGAAATTATCAGACATATAAGCCAGGTGGCGGAGAAGATTACGGAAATCTCCTATGCCAGCCAGGAGCAGTCTTCCGGTATGAACCAGGTCAACCTGGCGATAAACCAGATTGACGAGGTGGTCCAGCAAAACGCTTTCCTGGTGGAGGAAGCGGCCTCCGCCAGCGAGGTTCTTTCCGCCGAGGCAGAGGGGTTAAACAATATGATGTCAGAATTCAAAGTTACCGAAAGCCAGCCGACCAACCTTTAATCCTTCCCGGTTAAGAGAAAGAATCGCAGGAAGCGCAATCACTGTTTTCCTCACAACAGGTGCTCTGAGAGGGAATATTTCTATAGAACCGGTAATAGAGATACTTTGAGGCGGAGAATACCGCCCACGCCACAATTAGAACCACCAGAAAATCTTGTAAACCAGTCATTATTCAAACTCCATTTTTATAGTATCATTTTTCAGGAAGATACCTTATACACCATATTTGTAGAAAATTCTAGTATAAATTTACTTTTAAGGAATAATTCTGGTGAGCAGATCGATCATCAGATACTGGGGAGGAATGGCGGTCGATTTTAATTTGAGATCGACTGCCCGGCAAAGAAAAAAGTCTTTTTGCAGACTTTTTTCGGAAAAGAGAGAGAGCTGTTTCAGGAAATTGGCTTCATTCCGGCGGAGGATTCTCAGGCGTTTAAAGATCTCCTGGGGAGAGCATCCTTCTTTTTTCAGTTGCTTTCCCCGCCAGATCAGTCTGAGCTGTCGAACCAGCATACTTAAAAGCTTTAGAGGATGCTCCCCTTCCGCCATCAGTGAATCGGCGATTTTAATCGCTTTGGTGATATTTCGGCTGCCCAAGGTTTCGAGTAACTCAAAGACATTATATTTGCGGGTGTCGGCCACCAACTCCTCAACCGTCGCCAGATCGATCCGCCGATCTTCTTTAAGGGCCAGCGACAATTTCTCCAATTCTGAGGCAAGGGCGGATAGATCGTTTCCCACCAGTTCTATCAATAGTTTCGCCGCTTCAGAGTCGATCCGGCAGCTCATGGTTCCGGCTTGATGTCTTACCCAGCCGGGCAATTGATTATCAAACAGGGGATACGCTTTAAAAACCACGGCCTGCCTGGACCGGGAGAGCGCCCCCCAGAACCTGGTTCTGAGATCGACCTTCTCATCGGAAAAAATCAGGATCGTTCCGGAAGCGGGCTTTTTCAGATAGTCTTTTAATTTTTCTATCCCCTTTAATTCCCGGCAGTTTTTAATCCAGATCACCTTTTTCCCGCCGAACATGGGTACAGTCAAGGCCGTCTGAGCGACAGCCTCAACCGAAACCTCTTCTCCGGAAACCACCATGAGGTTGGTGCCTTGAGCCGGGCCTAAGGTTCCCAGAATAATTTTACTTGCCAGGCTGTCGATCAAAAACCGTTCGGTTCCCACCAGCAGATAGAGGGGCTTTATTTTCCCTCCTTCCAACGCTCTTGTTATCTCATCGAATTTCACTGTGCTTTATCGTATGGCTGAGTGTTCATGACAGAAGGTGCACCGGTTGTTGGCCCTGAGCCTGAGAAAATTCCGGTTTATCTCCCGCACCCTGGTGTCAGTGCTGGTTATCACTCCTTCAGGATGGGGGTCATGACAGGTGTAACAGGCCATCTTCTGATCCGCGAACGGCAGATACAGATTTTTACTGACCCCTCGGGAAAAGCCGATCTGTTTCTTTTCCTTACGGGTGAGGGAAACCATGAAATGATCCTGGCCTCCCGGATGTTTTTTCCGGTAAGCCGGGTGGCAGTCTACGCAGATTTCCTCCGGCTTAAGTATCAGGTAAAGGTTTTCCGCCTTCCTGTCGGGATTCCGGCTGTGGCAAAGCCGACAGACCTCTTTCACCTTTTTCCCTTTATCAAGCTGTCTTTGATGAACCGAGAAGATCTTGAACTGATTTTCATCATGGCAGAACAGGCAATACTTATTTCGTTTTTCCTCGGCCAGCTCTCTTTGTTTTTTCCTCATGTCGGCCAGCTTCTGCCGAACAGCCCTCTGCCTGGCTTTTCTGACCTTTTCTCTTTTCTGCTCCCTTAGTTTCAACTGGTAGCGTTGAAATTTGGTAAGCCGTCTTCCTTGTACCGAGTTTATCCGAAGGGTCTTTTGCTTTTCCGGTTGAGCTGACTGGGTAGATTTAGCGGACACCGGCTTTTTTCTTCTCTTTCTTTTGATCGGCTTATTGAAAATCCCCCGGAGAAACATCGGGTTCATTTCCCGGTTGGCGGCGTACTGAGCGGTCTGAAGCCCGGGATCGTGACAGGTGACGCAAGTCATTTCTCCCTCTTTCGTCAGAGGGAAGTTCTGCGGAATATAATCCTGCTGTTCTTCTTTCAGCTTAATACCGCTCATATGGAAACAGTCCACCAAGTTCTTCCGGTGACACCGGGAAAGGCAGTCGTTATCCATCTCTTCTTTCCAATGGGCGGCCGGGTTTTCCGCTGCTTTTTTCTCTCCATGAAAGAAGGCGTATGAACGCAGGGTCCTCGTCCCATGACAATCAGCGCAAAAACCACCGGCTACGCCTGGTCTTAAAAAACTGCTTCCCATGGTGCTCCGGTTTACCAGCCTTGCTTCTTTTCCCAGGCTCCACCGGTGGGGATCATGGCAGGTCAGACAGACGATCTTACCGGTTACCGATTTTGAGCCTTCCTCCGTATATACCTGAAACCTCGGCTCCACTTTCCGGTCGTACAGCTCCGACACGGCCAGCTTCTTGAGATAGGTTCCAATTTTATACAGATAGTAGGGGAAAGCCGGTTTTTCCAGGTATTTCTTCGGTTCCTTGAGATAGAAATGGCCCTGGCTCCGGTGGAGGGCTTTTCCGGGGAGAGAGCGGCCGGCGATTCCCTGGGGTGAATGACAGGCCGTGCATAAACGGTTGTTGATATCCTTTTCATTAACCAGCTTTTTATCCCAGGAGGCCAGGGCCGGCTCTCCCAGCTTTCTTCCCCATATCCGGTGCTTCAGCGGGGCGTTATGGGTTATATGACAGCTTCCGCAGACACCGGACTCCGAAACCTTTTCTCCTCTTATGTTTACACTTTCCGGGGCGCTCAGGCTGAGGTCATGTTTGGTTCCCGCCACTTCCGCTTGCTCGGGATGGCATTTTATGCAGAGGGTGCTGGAAGAAGTGGAAATATCCCTCAGAAAGGAGTTGCTTCCATTTCCCCTGGCCCGGCCGGCGCCAAGCCCCGGCTTATCTTTGTCCGGCTCCCATCTGTGCGGGTCGTGGCAGGTGGGACAGAAAATCCGGCCGGTCTCATACCTTTTATTGCCCGCGTAATCATACAAGGGATAAGGGAACTCCTCTTCAATCCTGCTTTCTTCTGTTTTATCGGAAACCGCTTTGGCCTTGATATTTATCGGGTGGCTTTTATGTCCGACGGTCTTTCGGCCGGCCAGCCCTTTTTCCGAATGGCAGCTTTCACACAGACGGCTCATGGCGTCCAGGTGGGACTTCTTCTGCTGCGCCAGTAAAGCGTTGTATTCGGCTTTAATTCTTTGAAAATGGGGGAGATTATCCTTCATGTATTTATTTTTCTCTTTTATCTGTTCGTCTGTGTCATCGATCAGTTTTTTTACTTTCTTCAATTTCCGGGAATTCCGATTAAAAATAGCCAGCATGCCGTCCAGCTTTTTCTGGTAATTATTCAGTTTGTTTATAATAAAACCGCTTCTTTTATTTTTATTTCTTTCTTTTACTTTATCGACAAACTTCCTGAATCTGTCCACCTTCATTCTTTGTTTGAGGCAGAGTGACTGTAAGGCGAGATATGGTTTCCTCAAGCCTCTCTTTTTCCGTTTTAATTTGAAATAACTTCGCTTGGCCTTTTTCAGGCCGGCCAGCATTTTACGGCCTTCTGTCTGTTTTACCAGCAGGGCGTCAATATTTCCCTTTTTTGCCTGTCTGGCCCAAAGCATTACCTGTCCGGGCGCGTTATGCACCCGGTGACAACTTCCGCAAACACCGCTTTGCCCGGGAGTTTCTCCCAAGCGGTTCCTGGAGCCGGGCGCGGAAAACCGCAGGTCATGAGCGGTTTTTTCTATATATTTTTGGTCAACATGGCAATTTACGCACAATTCCATTCCTTCACGGTTGGGAATCCTTAAGAAACTGGTAAGTTGATCCCCTTCCCTGGCCTTTCCATCTCCTTTACGGGGATGGCTCCCGTCCCAGATATGAACGTTGTGGCAACTGGTGCAGAGGATTATTCCCTGGGGCGGTTCCTCCCTGTTTTCAATATACTCCACCAATCCATCCTCCACCGACTCGGCCAGTTCCAAGGCGGTGATCTCTTTAATCAAGTCCGGGTTTACCAGGATTTCCTGGAACTTGATCCGGAGCAGATCATATTTTTTCTTATCCCTGGCTATCCGTTTTTCCAGAATCTCTTCATCCTTCAGCAATAGTTTGTATTTCTGCTCATAATCAAGAGGGATTATCTCGGAAAAACTGGTTTCAAACTCCTCCATCGGTTTTTGCCTTTCTTCATTAAAAGCGAGGGGGTTTATATCCAGAATGTTATCTCTCAGCTCCTCTTTTCTCTCCTGCAGGTGATCGTAACGTTTTTTGACCTTATTCAACCTGAGGGTGTATTTTTCATAAATGGTTTCTTGCTTTTTAATTTCGGTTATCAGCTCTTTTTTACTGCCGGTCATCTCCTCCAGTTCTTCCTTGAGGGTTTCCAAAACCCCGTTATAATCTTTCAATTCCCGGTCTATACCGGAAACCTCCTGGTTGACCGCTTCCAGGGCGTTCAACAGTTTTTCCAGTTTTTCCGTCCTGATTACCAGCTTGAGTATCTCTTTTTTAGATAATTCCTCCTTTTTTTTCTGTTTACTCAGCACAAACCGGCGCGGCCCGGCCTTGGTATCCTTATTCAATTTCTTTAATGATCTTTTCTCTTCTTTCTCGACCAGGTCTTTTATCTCTCCTTGATTTTTCAAAGCCTCCTGCTGCCTGGCCAGCAATTCTCCGCCCTTCTGTTTATGCCTGGCCAATCGCTCATTCTGTTTTTCCAGCTTTTTACTGACTTCTTTCAACCGGGGTTCCAGTTTCAGAATATTCATCTTTATTTTCTGTTTAGCTTTGATACCGCCTAAAGCCACCGTACGAAGCTCCTCCTGAATGTTTTTTACGTTCAGGTAATTCTGTTTATACAGCCGGAATTTCTTCAGTAACTTTCGGTCTCTCTTATATAAACCGGCATCGAATTTCCTGCTTTCATAAACAGAATCAATGAAATCAGGAGGAATCGGAGTCAGGGAGGGAAGCTTAACCCGGCGGTAATTGGTGTCATAGATGGGTAAAACGGTGGAGGTAATATCATCCAACACGCTGAAGGTGCTGACATTTACCGGGTGTGACGATAACCCTACCGCTTTCCCGGAAGCGCAGCCGCCCTTGGCATGACAAGTGAAGCAAGCCTCGGAGATATAGTCGGCCTGGACGCCTGGTTTCTTGCTCCAGAGAAACCGGCTGGCACAGGCGTTATGCACGGCATGACAGCTCCCGCATAAGCCTGACTGCCCGACGGTTTCGCCCAGACTGTTTTTTTCACGAGGAGCGCTGACATTCAAATCGTGGTCGGTTCCCTGAACCATCCCCTCCTCTCTATGACATTCCTGACAAAGGGGGGTTTCCGGGTCATTTACCGATAAACGGAGATAACCGCCTTTCTTTATACTGCCGCGCTGCTCTTTTTCGGGGGCCCACTGGTGAATATCATGGCAGGTGTTGCACAAAATCTTGCCTGAGGGGGAACGTCCGGAATCGTCCTTGAACAGGGGAAGTATTGTTTTTACCGATGATGGCAGCTTCTCCAGGGAGACATTTACCGGATGAGAAAAATCCCCGGTCTGTTTCCGGGAGGCCACTACTTCATCATCATGGCAGCTTAAGCATATTTTACTGATTTCATCTCCGCCTTCGCCTACCTGGCGGTTCCATAATTTGACGCTTACCGCGTTATGGGAGGAGTGGCAGCGGCCGCAGATCCCCTCATCCTGAGCGTCAACGGCTTCCAGTACCCGGCCGGATAATACGCGCAGGGGAACGGTCGCTCCTTTATAAATTTCCTGAGTCGGGTCGTGCGTAGTTCCGGCGATGGTCTTCTGCTTTTTATGACAGCGAAAACAAAGAGAAGATTTTATATTGCGATACCTGAGAAAACTGTTGGTATTGTTTCCTCTTTTATTGCGGCCCTTACTATCTGTTTCCGGGTCCCACCGGTGAACGTTATGGCAACTGGCGCAGGTCACGTCCCCCTGGCCAATGGGGATGCCGGAAGCACCGCTGTACAAGGGAAGACTGACGTACGCCTTATCGATTTTGGAGATGTTTACGGCAGTCGGGTGGGAATACTTTCCGATGACGGAATCCCCGGCCAGGGCGTCCTCTTTATGGCAACCGAGGCATAATTCCCTGATAATGTCCTTGCTGCCGCCCCTGAAGACGAGCGGCCGAGCCCAGATCTTGGGCCCGGTTCCTCCATGCACCAGATGACAGCTGGAGCAGATACCTGCCTGTTCAGCGTTTTCTCCCTCGATATTAACGGCCTCTTTCCGGCCGGTAAAGTCATGTCCGGTGCCTTCAATGTTTTTGAATTGCCGGTCATGGCATTTAAGACAGAAGGAGCCTTTGACGTTGTTGTCAACCAACAGCCCCTTTTCCTGGGCGGCGTAATGGACACTGTGACAGGTCAGGCAGCCGATGGTGTCATCCGTTCCCACCTTGCCTTTGGTGGTGGCCAGAAATTCCAACAGGGACACCCCATGGGGAACGGTATTTATCGGGTGTGTCCCCTTCAGGGAGGATTTAAGGCGGTCGATCCCGAACATTCTGCTGTGGCAGGTTCCGCACAGCTCCGACCGGTCATTGCCGATTACCAGCAAATTATCCCCCTCGGCGTTGTGCATGGTATGGCAGGTCTCGCAGATGATCTCATGTTTTGATTTCCCGGTTTTTCCCCCTTTTTCGATTATCCGGCGGGGAACTCTCCGGCTGTCCACATTGACCGGATGGGAAAAACTCTTTTTGAATCCCACGTCGAAACCGGTGCTGGATTCAGGAACGTAATCGTCATCCACCAGCCGGTCAAAGTTGGGGGAGATATCCTTTTCCTTTATCGTGTTGTCCTTGGCCAGTTTTCTGACATGGCAGCGCTTGCAGAAGGAAGTGCCCCCTTCTATAGTCCGCAGGGTGAGGATATTTTCGTCTTTACCGGGAATGATGATATGACAGCTGTTGCAGGTAAGTTTTCCCTCGTCAAGAGGGATATCGTCGGGAACCTCCACCATCCGGGAGGGGAAGATGTTTACCGGATGCGATCTCTTCTGCCATTTGGGGCAGTCCCGGTTGGTCTGAACCAGCCTTTCCGAATGGCAGTAAGTGCAGGAGAATTCATCCCCCCGTACCGCTTGAGGCAGGAGGAGGATCAACCAAAAAGCGATTATCCAACACTGAACCGTTTGATCGAGTTCCGTCATCCCGCTTCTTTCTATGCAAGTTTATTTAATTGCAATATCTTCAAACCT
Source organism: bacterium (assembly GCA_046757225.1). Taxonomy (GTDB): domain Bacteria; phylum SZUA-182; class SZUA-182; order JBHHXV01; family JBHHXV01; genus JBHHXV01. The sequence goes on along the minus strand of JBHHXV010000026.1, from coordinate 3,487 downwards.
GATAAGAACGGTAAGCGAGTATCGTTGGTAAGGAAGAAGGAAGCTCCTGCGCAAACAGCAGTGGCCATCTGAATAGCATCCGGGGTGCGGATATCGTAATCGGCCCTTAGTAGGGCGGCTTTTTCAGCAATGTTATGTGAAAGCTTGATAACGCTGAGGTTCTCTGCGTTTAATATTATATCTCGGTATGTCTCAGCTAGTTCGTGATTGTTGGACCGAAAAGGGTGAATCAACACTTCTATCAGCGTTACCATTGAGGTGATTACCCTGAATTCCCCCCGGTCCATAGCTTCAAAGAAAACACGGGTGGCATCTAAATAAGCGGGGTTTTCTTCAACGAAATAGATTAAAGGGGCTGTATCCAACCCTACTACTTTTCCTTGGAGTTTGGCTATCCATTCCACGAAGACCGTTCCTTGTCAAGGTATTCATGAATATCGACCTCTTTCCATATTTCTTTGCCTAATCCTTGTATCTCCAATATACTGCGGCGAGTCTTAGATGCGTTCTTATGCCGAATCAACCCCGCCAACTCTTCTGATAATAGGAGTTGGTCTGGAGGGGAAAGGTGTTGTATTAGGCTCAATACCTTGTTAAAGGCAGTACTTACGGTTTGCTTATTTTTCATAGGAACTTTTATTATCAATCCCTGTCAACAAATATATATCTTTATCATTATCTTCTGGGATTTCACTTATCTTTTTCTGAGACTGATTCTCTATCTTCGATTCCGAGGAGTATTCAATTACTCCATTTACCCACTTGCTTTGCAGGCCTATTTTGAACCTTTTTCTGTTCATTTCAGACCCCTCCTTTATAGATACTCATAACCTTACCCAGCATAGCCACCGCATCATCGTGCTGGCGTTGAAAGGAGTTTCGTCCGATGATGGAGCCGAAGGCGCCTCCCTTATGGAGTTCCCTTATTTCCTGATAAACCTCTTCCACCGATCCCTTGGCCGGGCCGCCGGAGAAAATAACGATCCGCCTGCCGTTGAAAGCGCTTTGAACCACGTGTTTCACCCGGTCGGCCAAGGTGTCAATCTTGATGTTCTGTGATTCGTATACCTTGCGGGCGGCATCCTGCTCTATATGATCGGTGGGGGGCTTCACCTTGACGATATGGGCGCCTAACTGGCAGGCGATCTGGGCAGCGTAAGCGCACACGTCGATGGCGGTTTCCCCCTGTTTGGAGATCCCTTCTCCCCTGGGGTAAGACCAGACCACTACCACCAGGCCCTTGGCTTTGGCTTCCTGGGTCAATTCCCTCAGCTCCTGGTACATCTGTTTACGATGGGAAGAGGCGGGGTAGATGGTGAAACCGATAGCGCAGCAGCCCAGCCGCAACGCTTCTTCAACGGACCCGGTAACCGCGGGAATAGGGTTTCCCGCTCCCCCATACAGGGAATCGCTGTTGTTGAGCTTCAGGATAAGAGGGATTTCCCCGGCGAACTCGGCAGCGCCCGCTTCCAGGAAACCCAGGGGGGCGGCGTAGGCATTGCAGCCGGCGTCCAGGGCCAGTTGGAAGTGGTAGCGGGGGTCGTATCCGCAGGGGTTGGGCGCGAAACTGCGGGCCGGGCCGTGCTCGAACCCCTGATCTACCGGCAGAATCACCATCTTGCCGGTTCCCCCCAGGGTCCCCTGGTTCAGCATCCGGGCCAGGTTGGTCAGGGTTCCGGGATTATCGGAACTATAGCAACTGAGAATTTCTTTTACGCGGCCGGTCATGGTTTCCTCCCTCCGTTTTTTTATATTAAATTAAGTCTGCTGTATTTATTTTATGACATTTCTTACTCTATATATTATCATGGATATCTAATTTATCAAAATGGAAGAGCATTTGTCCCGAATAATTCGGGAATCATAGCGAAGCTGACCATATCTTATTGAAAGTAGCTACTTTTTGTCAGTTTCCATTCGGCTTCTTTTTGCAAACAATTTTTTTTCGGGACGTTGGCATGAAGCCTTTTCCGATAGAGAGTCCGGCAAAAGTAGCTCAAGTTGTATAAATAGACCGGGTTGTAACATTTTTTAGGAGTTACGCAGTTGAATTGTAACCTACATTCCCAGGCAGAGCCTGGGAATGAGTGGTGAGTTGATTGTTTTTGTCCTGAATCACTCAACTGCGTAACTCCTAATTTTTATAAGGCAAGACATGGCAAAAGAATTCAAATCCGGGTTTGTTTCCATTCTGGGAAGGAGCAACGCAGGGAAGTCCACCCTGCTCAACGCTCTGGTGAGCGGCGAGGTAGCCATGGTTTCCCCCAAGCCTCAGACCACCAGGCACCATATCAAAGGGATCCTGAACCGGGAGGACTCGCAGATTATTTTTTCCGACACCCCGGGGATCTTCACCCCCCGCAGGAAGATCGACCGCTTGATGGTGCAGTCGGCTTATAGTGCTATAAAGGATGCCGATCTGCTGCTTCTGGTGGTCGAGCCCTTTTCCGCGAAAAAGAAATCATACATAAATGATTATGATAAAAATATCGTCAAGAAATTCTCTTCCGCTTCCTGCCCGAAATTCCTGGTCGTGAATAAGGTAGACAAATACCCGGAAGGGAATATTTTATTCACCATCGAAAACTATAATAAAAATTATTCCTTTGATCAGACGGTTCCTGTCTCCGCCCTGAAGGGTAAGGGGTTAAGCGGGCTGCTGGATTTGATTGTGGAGGCGGTACCGGCGGGGCCGAGGTACTTTCCCGAAGATATGTTAACCGACCAGGGGGAGGATTTTCTGGTTTCGGAGCTGATCAGGCAGCAGCTTATTCTGCTGACCAGACAGGAGGTGCCGTATTCGGCGGCGGTGGTGGTGGAAGGGATCGAAGAAGGAGAGACTTTGGTTAAGATTTTCGCCAGGATAGTGGTAAACAGCGACGCTCATAAAAAGATAATTATCGGGGCCAAAGGCGGAATGATTAAAGAGATCGGCTCCCGGGCCCGCCCGAGAATGGAAAAGGTGTTCGGGAAAAAGGTGTTTCTGGAATTAATGGTCAAGGTAAAACCGGGCTGGGGGGAAGACCACGGTTTTCTGGCCCGGGAGAATTTAGTATGATGAGAGAGGATAAAAAATGATCTACCAGGGAACGGACGGTATCTATATTGACGAGAGCGCTCAGGATAAAATCAAGTTCAATGACCAGGGCTTGATTCCGGCGGTGATTCAGGACTATCGGAACAATGAGGTGTTGATGCTGGCTTATATGAACGGGGAATCGCTTCAAAAAACCCTGGAGACCGGCAAGTGCACCTATTACAGCCGCTCCCGGCAGCAACTGTGGCTTAAAGGAGAAACCTCCGGCCATTTTCAGCAGGTCAGGGAAATCTATTATGACTGCGACGTGGATACGCTTTTAATCAAGGTCGATCAAACAGGGGCCGCCTGTCATACCGGCGAGCGCACCTGCTTTTACCGGAAGGTTCCTTTCGACCCGGTCTATTTATAAATTTAAGTGTCATGAGCCAGACCCCTTATCGATAAAGG
>JBHHXV010000025.1:0-15612 GCA_046757225.1 bacterium | reverse complement strand
TAAAACGGTCATTAGTCGCCAGTCAGTCGATATATTAATGATTTTTAACCGCTCTCCAGTTAATATCCGGAGCGGTAATCTTATCTTCATACCCGAATTCGTTCAGGGTTCCGTAAAAATACTTACTGCATAAACGCATGGTATAAAGCATGGCGGGAACCATAAGGGCATAGTAAATAATTATCTTAAAGCCGGTCAAATCGAACATCACGTAAATCCCCACCATCAGGAGATTGACCAGTGAAAGGGGAAGCAGCACCTTCCATCCCAGATACATCAGTTGATCGTAGCGCACCCGGGGAAAGGTGGTGCGAAACCAGATGGCCAGAAAGATATAAAGCATGATTTTAAAGGTAAACCACAACATGGGAGGGATTATATCCAGAAAGGAGAGCCAGGCTACATTGGGAAAGGGGCGGTACCAGCCTCCCATAAAACAGTAGGCGGCCACCCCTCCTATGATGATGACCACCGCGTATTCCGCCAGGGAAAAGATGGCGAAAGCCATGCCCCCGTATTCGGTAAAGAAACCGGCCACCAGTGAGCCGTCGTCCTCCAGCATATCGAAAGGCACTCTCTGGGCCTCAGCCATGCCGGCGATAATCAGAATCACGAAACCGACCGGCTGGATAAACATATACCATACCCCCTGTTGATACTGGGCATTGGCCATGGTCACCAGGCTGAAGGATTTGGCCAGCATCAGGCTGCCGATCACGGACATGATCAGGGGGATTTCGTAGCTGATCGTCTGCGCGATCGATCTCAGCGCTCCCAGGAGGGCGTACTTGCTGTTGGAAGCCCATCCCCCCATGATGATCCCGTAAACGTCCAGAGAACCCAGCCCCAGGATATAAACCAGGCCGACATTAATATCCGCGATTACGTAATGAGGGGGCGGTCCCCAGGGAAGAGCCACAATGGGAAGTATGCCGAAAATCAAGGCCACTATCGGTGCGATAAGAAATACCGGTTTATCCGCGCCCACCGGCCAGATAAACTCTTTTCCCTGCAGTTTGATGGCGTCCGCCACCACCTGCAGCAGGCCGTGCCAGCCTACCCGCATAGGGCCGTGCCTCACCTGCATCCGGCCTATAATCTTTCTTTCCGCCCAGGTCAGAATAGCCACGCCGATCAGAATGATGTGAAGCACCACAAAGACCTTCAGAAAAGCGGCTACATAAGGAACGATGGGAAGTATTAAATTACCGAGGAAATCTAATATACCTAGAAGTATCTTTAACATAAGAACTCAGTAATACCAGTCAAGAGCGCCTTTGGCCCAGGCATAAATAAGGCCGACCACCAGAATAACGATAAAGATCACCATTTCTATGAAGGCGAACATGCCGATCCTGGAGAAAACTATCGCCCAGGGCAGCAGAAACAACGCCTCCACGTCAAAGACAATGAATAATATGGCGTAGATGTAATACCGGGGAATTACCCTGGTGAAAGCGTCGCCGGTCGGTTCGATACCGCATTCATAGGGGCTCAGTTTCTGTTTGTTGGGACGGTCGGGGCGAATCAGCCAGCCGATCAGCAGCATGGATAATCCGATACCTCCGCTCAGCAGAATCATCATTATCACCGGAGAATAAGCGGCTTTTCCGGCCAGGGGCGTGGAGAACTGCTCCAGTAATTTTTCTATGGTAGAAAGGGTGGAATAGGGCATTTTTTATGAAAAAATCATTATAATAGAATCATAGAACGATACTAAATCATCGTTTTAAAATTGTCAACCACTATAAAGAAAAAATAGAAAGAAGGGGGAATGTTCGACAAATAGTAAAACAAGAAACCTTGTTTCCTGAAGGTTATATACTTATTTTTCCGAAAGCAGAAAAAACAAAACGGTGTTATATCAGCAGGAGTTACGGCTCCCTCACCAACCTGAACCCGATGTCGCTGCTGGAACTCTCAGGTGACATTCCTGAGCGATACGAGTTTGACAAACAATCTTTATTCTTGAGCCAGGACCCGCCCCGGACCACCTTCTTTTTCCCCCGGGCAGGGCCCTGAGGGTTTTTTTCCGGTCCTGCTTTATTAAAATCCGGAACCAGAGGGGCATACCAGTCGGCCGTCCATTCCGACACATTGCCGGCCAGACCATAGGCGCCTTCTCTGGTTCTGTCTTTTATAAAGTGCCGGACAGAAGAGGTGCATTCCTTCTGTATTCCCCCTTTACCGGTATCATAATTCGCTTTGACAATGCCTCTTTCCACCGGCCCTCCATTACCCCAGGGATAGAGGTAATCGCCGGTGCCTTTGGCCACTCTTTCCCATTCCGCCTCAGTGGGCAGGCGATACAGCTGGCCGGTCACCTTGGTTTTCCATAAGGCGTAGCTTTGAGCGTCCTTCCAGGAAATACAGACCACCGGTTTATCGTCCCCTTTGAAACATTTATCATCCATACAGGGCGGTTTTTTCCGGCTGGTGGCTTTTACAAAATCCAGGTACTCCCGGTTGGTAACCTCGTATTTTCCTATATAGAAACCGTCAAGAAGCACCTTGTTACCGGAGATCCCTTCTTTCGTGCCCCCAAATATAAAAGAGGAATTCGGGATATAAACCATCGCCCCCATCGCTTCCCCGGACACAAGTTCCAGGTCGGCTTTCATGATCCGGGTCGGGGCGTTATGAGGAACAGTGATCGATCTGCTGAAAGGAAGGCGGTCTTTGGCCGTTACCTCGATTTTGTGCTTACCCTTCATAAGCTTTATGCGCAGAGGCTGGCCCACCTTTCCGGAAGAATAAAACCTCTGGGAATCCACTGACACCCTGGCGCCTTTGACATTAACAAACAATTTCAATGTTCCGCCCGCCTTTTCTCTGATCAGGCGCTTGCGAACGGGAGATTTGCCGCTGGCAAACAGAAACTCTCCATTATGATTATCGGAAAACCCGCCGTAAAGCGGCCGTTGAATCTGCTGAGACTCCCGGTATACCTCCCGTTCCAGATAACGCCCCAGTTCGTCAAAGCTTATGATGCCGTTTTTATCATAATCGGCGATGCCGTTGTCAACCCCCCAGATCAGGTGACCGAACAGGTTTCTCATGCCGTGAAAAGCGTCTTTGTAAAGTTTGTCGCCGGTTCTGCCGGAGGTCAACATCAGGCGGGAAAAGCGTCTGCCTCTTTTGGTCAGGTCATTTTCGATCAGATGGATGTAATTTTTTCCCAGCGGGTGAAGGTAACGGTGTTTGCCGTAACTTTCAGGGGGGATATAAATACCGGGAGCGCTGTAACAGCCTCCGATGATAACCAGAACATGGTCTGAGGGAAGGCTGTCCGCCCATCCCATGAAATCACCATAAATAATAAGACGGCCTACCCCCAGTTTCCTGGCGTCGTAAGGCACCAGAAAGGCCTGCTCCACATTATTCTCATAACTCACTGTCTTAAGGTGGCCGGTGAACATAACCACCACCCGCGAGTTCTTCCTGATAACTCCCGGTTTCTGGAGGTCTTCGGTAAATAATTTCTTGAGATTCTTTCTGGTGACTTTACTTCCCGTGACTTTTTTTATTTTGAAGCCTTGCTTCTTCAGGAATTTTTCCATTCCTCTAATGCTGTTCATGGAGTATTGATCGGGAGGCCAGTGAGCGTAATCGTCAAGCCCGATCAGGACGGCGAAACTCTGATCATAGCCGAATTTGGCCATTTTTGAGGAAGCGGGGGCGGGAAGGAAGGAAAAAAACAGGAAAATCAGAATAAAGATTGAACCAGTATTACTCAGCCTGCATCCCATATTATACTGTTATCCGGTTATCTGGTAGGCACGGGCGGTTTCGAACCGCCGGCCTCTACCGTGTCAAGGTAGCGCTCTCCCCCTGAGCTACGCGCCTATTTGTCTATGTTTAACCTAGCGGGAAAATGATATTATAGTAACAGTAAATCAAAATGTAAAGAAAATATCATTTTCATGACTATCATAAAAGGGATGATAAAAGACCACTGGCCGATTCTCTTTTTGGTTTTCTGCTGTTTTTTTTCCTGTGTGCCCCGGAAAAGCAAACAGCCAACCAGACCGGCGCCGGTATCTAAGGAACTAAAGCCTTTTCCAACAGTAAAACCTGCCCGGACAAGCGACCCGTTTATCGAAAAGATCAAGTGGGGAGCCTCTGAGGACGAAGTCATAAAAGTTTTCTGGAAACCGGTTTCCGGTAAAAATAAAAAAATCCTTACCAGCGGTACCGGCCGCCGGAATACAACTATGAAACCGAAGAGACCTCGGGAATAATCGGCGGCGGGGAAATCGGCAAGCGGAAAGTCCGGAAAATCGAATGCCATTTCCTGGACAACCGTTTATTCCGCCTGATCTTCGAAATAGACCGTTATTCCAGATTCAAAACGGCCAACTCGGTTTTTCTCAAGCTTAGCAGGATGTTCAACAACCTTTACGGCCGGCCCTCCGAAACCAATCCCGACCCCCTGTTCAAGACCTTTCGGGTGGACCGGCGTTATTCCCGTGATCACGATTTTCTCCTGGCTTTTCATGAGGGAGCATGGAAAGAAGGCAGCCAGGAATATTACCGCAGGGCCTGGAAATCTTCAGACAGCGAGATTTATCTCTTATACAGCTATCTTAGATCATCCACTGAGCCGCTGCATGAAATCTCCGTTTTTTATAGAAGCGCTGACAAATATCTCCAGAATGCCCTGAAAAGCCGGAAAGAGGAACTGGCGCAATTAAGAAAACACGGCCCCAAACCGCCGCCTAAGCCGTTTTCCGTACGCCGTTACCCCAAGTTTCGATAGACATTGCCCCAGGTATTATATTATAATCAGGCATGTTTAATATCGAGGAAAGAAGTTACAAGGAAAACATCAAGCTGGCCGGGCTGTTTTCCTTTAACGCCGGCTATACCAATGCCCTGGCTTTTCTGGTTTTCGGCATATCGGTCAGCCATGTGACCGGAAACGTCACCAAGATGGGGTTTTCCGTCAGCAAACTGGCTGAAATCGCCACCAGAATGGGGCACAAAGTACAAGACCTGGAACTCGCTACCCAGCCGCTCTCCCTCGATTTACTGATTCTGATGACGCTGGTGGTGGTTTCCTTTATTTCCGGAGCCTTTCTGGGAACCGTTCTGATGAGAAAGGCCGGTTTCTGTTACGCTCTGATTCTGGAAGGGTTTTTCTTCTTCGCGATTACCGCCTATTCTCTGGAAATCTCGGCAAAATACCTTAATGTCCGCCTGATTTACCCGGCCATACTGGCGGTAATCATGGGATGTCAGAACGCGGTTACGTCCTATATTTCATCGTCGGTGGTGCGCACCACCCACCTTACCGGCTGTTCCACGGATATAGGCATGGCCCTGGGCATGAAAGACTACACGCAATTTGTCCTGATGGCCACCGTATTTGTCGGATTTCTCCTGGGAGCGGTATTCGGCTATCAGGGATACGTGCATATGGGGCACAAGGGGTTCTTTATTCCCGGCGTGTTTTTCACCACCATAGGACTCATTTTTATATAAAGTTAAAGGAGTTTTACCTGATTCCCGGACTTCACTCTGGGAATGGAATGGATTTGATGTTGAAGAATAAAGATAATTCTCAGAACAGTTCAATCGTGTTAATTACCGCCCTGGGAGGAATCCTGTTCGTTGCCGGGATGTATCTTATGCATTTGCACAAGCACGGTTGGTTTTATATGGCCAGCGATGATTCCTATATATACCTCGGGTATGTGAAGTCGTTTCTTTTGAGGGGTGAGCTGTTTTCGTACAATCCCGGGGAATATTCCGGCGGAACCACCGGGATCCTCTATTATTACGTGTTATCGGCAGTTGGCGCGGCATTACGGACATTTTACTGGCCGGCTAATATGGCGGCAGGGTTGACATTAACCGCTTATTTGTTAAACGGTTCGCTTTTTGTCGCTTTTTTCGTTTTGCTGGGAATAATCTGGAGGCGGATTTCATCTTCCGGGGGCGTGGCGCTGTATGTGGAGCTTTTTTTTCTTTTCAGCCTGATTTTGGTAAAAATCGATTTCCTGTGGGGTTGGTTCGGGGGGTTGGAAAATCCTTTGACCTCCTTCTTTTGCCTGTTGCTGGTTGAGCGATGTCTGGCCGGCGCCCCCTGGTGGCAGATTTCCGTGTTTTCCGCCGGTCTGGCCGGCTGTCGGCCGGAAATTACCCCTGTTGCTTTTTTGATACCGGTTTGGGTGGCCGTCTCTCAACGGGGAGAGATGAACGTTTTGGCGAAACCTACCGGGAAAAAAGCGGCTAAGGCGGCCGGGCTGTTTCTAGGGCTTATGCTGATAACCGTCGCTCCCTGCTGGTATCTTACCGGTTCTCTCTTTCCGGCTTCCATGGGGACACGGATTGCCATTCCCATCCTTAAAAACCCTCTTCTTTTGTTGAAAAATATAATCCATCTGGTCTCGCACCCGTACACCGGCTTTCACGGCCTCTGGATGGCCGGCAGCCCGGTAATATTGCTGCTGGCTCTGGCCTGTTACCGGCACCCAAAAGGAAAGATTATTATCGGGGCGGCTGTTTTTTTATACCTCTTTATAGTTATGCGCATACTCCTGCATCTGACGAATTTCAGCGCTCATGACCGCTACATTTCCTATCTTTGGCCGCTTTACGCTTTGATTATCACTTTTGTCTGCCATCATTTTTTTATCCGGGTTTTAGGAGATAATTATGGTCTGGAAGACGAACGAATCGCGCGTATAGTGGGGAGAACCGTGTTAACAGCTTCTCTGCTTATCGGGGGTTATGCCTTGATAAGAAGCACTCTCGCCCTTGATAAGGATATAACAGAAATGAATCAAGCGGTGGTCGAACCGTCGCGCTGGATGGCCGAAAACCTGCCCCCCGGGAGCCGTATCGCCATGGAATCCGCCGGGGCTATCCGGGTATTTACCGATTTTTATCTTATAGATGACGTCGGTTTAACCACCAAACACAAAGGTCATTATTATTCGGAAAGCAGAAAGAGCAGCTTTTGGGAATGGAGTAAGCCTGATTATGTTTTTGAATCTCCCAACCGTCTATCCAAATTAAAGTCCGTAAGCGCCCTTAAGACCTGGACCACGCAGCCGCGTATTTATTCATATGGAACGATGGGCTTATACAGAATATCATCCCTGAAATAGCCCGAATTATTCGGGTTCGATATTTTAAAGTATAGGAATTTCAAAGTTGCCCATCATATTGCTCAATTACCAGCCTGCGCTTGTGAACGAAGTGAGCCAGCAGGCGCCAATTGCAAGAGTGCTTGGTTTTTGCCTGAACATGCTATGTTCAGAGTTACGCTGTTGAGTGATTCAGGCGACAAAAACAATCAACTCACTACTCATTCCGAGCCTCTTCCTGGGAATGAGAAAAAAACCGGGTCATGAACGAAAAGATCAGGAGAATTAAGTATGGTGTCCCCCTCTTTACGGATCCCAGTCCATGAAAACGCAAGTATTATCGATCTTGTTGATTGCCCTGCTCCTAGCCTTCCTTCCCCTGACAGGTTCCGTTTATGGCCGGGAGCTGTCCCTGCTCACCAAGAGCTATACAACAACAGCGGGAGCAAGCGAGGTCTACCAAGACAGCTTTACCGCTCCTCATGGTCCGGGAAAGCTGCTGCTGCGCAATGGCCCTGAGAATGCACGGGTCACCGGCGCGTTTATTTCGCTTAACGGAACCCACCTGGTAACTCCGATGACCCTGCATGAGCGGGTAACGAACCTGGAAGTTCCCCTGTATTTGAAGCAACACAATACTCTTACCGTGGAAATACGGAAAGCAGAGCTGGCAGAGAAACCGGGAAGAAAAAAAAGAGAGGAGACAGAAAAAACAGAAGGCCGGCTCTTCCTCAAAATCATCGCCATCGACGATGTCGGCATCAAGAATAAATCCGGCATTTATAAAACCTACCGAAGTAAATAATACACCAAGCTGTCGCTCGCAAAAAAAGTCTCGTTCTTCAAAGTGGTACCGGTCTGCTTGTTATGCTTCCCGAATTATGCGGGTTATAGCCGTTCCAGCAAACCGGTCAGCATTTGGGCATGCCGGCCTTCATCCCGGGATGAAGAAGCAAAAAAGCCGGCCGCTTCACCGATGCCCGCCTCATGGGCCCTTACAGAGGCATCGTGCTTTTTCTGGTTGGCCATCTTTTCGCCTGCCAGCATCTTTTCGATATTCTCTTTGGTGCTGGTGGAAATCAAGCCGTTGAGTTCCACGAACCGGGCCGCATGATCCGCTTCCTCATAAGCAATCCTCTTTAGCACCTCTGCCGCTTCCGCAAGCCCTTCCCGCTGGGCCTGGCGGGCCATAGCCAGGTACAACCCCACTTCAGAGGTCTCCCCTTTAATATTGTTGTTGACCGCTTCTTCCACTACCGAACCTTTGGTAACTCCGATCTCGTTCAAGTACAAATCAGACATCTCCAGCCTCCTTATTCATGGAAAGTTATCATTAACACCTATAGCAGACCAAGTAGGTCTTATTGATCTTATAATAAACCCTTCCTTTTAATTTGTCAAGTTCCCCCACCAAGTAACCAGAAATTCAATGGAAACTGACAAACAATCACTGATTCAAAGCGATAACGGTTGCCTTGTTATGCTTCTCGAATTATTCGGGCTAATAGGCGTGTTTATTACGAAACCCCTTCCAGATGGTCAGCCATAAGATCTTGATATCAAGGGCCGGAGACCAGTTCTGGATATAGTAATTATCGTATTCGATTCTTTTCCGGATAGAGGTGTTTCCTCTCCAGCCGTTTACCTGAGCCCAGCCGGTGATGCCGGTCTTGACATGATGCCGCTGCATGTAATCCTCGATCTCCTCCTTGAACTGGTTGACAAAATGGGGGCGTTCCGGCCGGGGTCCCACCAGGCTCATATCCCCTTTCAGGACATTAAACAACTGGGGCAGCTCGTCCAGGCTGGTTTTTCGCAGATACGCTCCCAGGGTCGTGCAGCGGTCATCGTCTTTGCTGGCCCAGACCGGGCCGGTGGTGGCTTCGGCATCAACTTTCATGGTTCTGAATTTCAGCACGTTAAATGGTCTGTGATCCAGTCCGACCCGCTCCTGCCGGAAAAGAACCGGCCCTCTTGAAGAAAGTTTCACCAAAGCGGCGGCCATCAGCATAATCGGGCCGAAAATTACCAGGGAAATCAGGGAGATGACAATATCCTCCCCTCGTTTTAAATAGCGGTTTTCCAGCCGTTCCAGGGGGCTGCTGGAGAGGCCGATCAGGGGAATGCCATCCAGGTCGTCGATCGATGCCTGGTGGGTGATCACTTCAAACAGATCCGGGACGATCTGTAGCCGGACACCCTCCTTTTTAGCCAGCCGGATGACTTCCACAATCTTTTCATGGGCGGATAAAGGCAGAGTAATGACAATCTCATCTATATTGCTTTCGGAAATGAGCTTTTTTAAATCCGCCAGGGAACCGATTACTCTGCTTTCTCCTATTTCCCGTCCGGCCAGCTTGGGGTTGTCATCGAGGTAGCCGATTACCCGGTACCCCATTCCCGGTAAATCCCTGATCTTTTGATTGACGGCTCCGCCTGTTTCTCCGGCGCCGATAATGAGCATGGCGCGCTGGTTGTATCCCTTTTTACGGATTTCCTTGAGAAACTGCCGCAGGAAAACCCGGGAAACCGCCAATAAAGTGATATTGAGAATATAAAAGGTCAGCATCATTACCCGGGAGAAGCTGAAACTCCGATAATAGAAAACGAGACCGTTCAAGATGATAATGCCGAAGGTCACCGAGCGGAATACCGCCAGGAACTCGCTCACCAGCGATCTTCCCCTGCGGGGCTCGTACAGCAGGTTTCTCCGAAAAACCAGCCACCAGATAAGGCTGAGGGGAATCAGCAGTAACAGGTATTGGTCAGCAGGAGGGATCTCGGGCGAATGAAGGGGGATCAACCCCGAATAAAAACGGAAGTAGTAAGCCCCTATCCAGGAGGCCGAATTGATAACCAGGTCATTGACAATGAAAATGGAAAGAAAGAGATCGCTATGCCGTCTGAGCATGTTCTTTTTTGAAGAGTTCGGTTAGAGTTTCAATTTCCTGTTGTAACCGGTCGGCGAATTGCCGCTTGCTGAACCGTCCGGCTTGTCTGCGAAGGGTCTTTTTATTGAAGTCGAGTTCTTCAAAATCCTTGATGGCCTGAACCAGGCATGCAGTGGTTTGTCTTTCAAACAGGAGACCGGTTTTTCCCGGAAGCACGGTTTCTGTCACTCCCCCTCTGTTGTAGGCGATTACCGGAAGACCGCAGGCCAGGGCTTCCAGGGGGGTGATCCCGAAATCCTCTTCCCCGGGAAACAGGAACCCCCTGGCCTGGTGGTACAGACGGAGAATCTCTTCATCGTTCAGCCAGCCGGTAAATTCTATCCGGGAGCCGGAGATTGCTTGCAGCCGTTTTAATTCAGGCCCCCGCCCCACAATGATCAGCCGCCGGTCAAGCCGCTGGCAGGCCTGGATGGCGATATCGATTCTCTTGTAGGGAACCAGAGCCGATACGATCAGGTAAAAATCCCGGGGCTTGGCAGCTGACAGAGTAAAGAAGTCGGTGTCCACCGGAGGATGAACCACGGTCGCTTCCCGGCGGTAATGTTTTTTAATTCTGGCGCGGGTATGATGGGAGTTGGCGATAAAGTAATCCACCCGGTCAGCGCTTACCCGGTCCCAGATTCTCAATCTGTTCATAACCAGGGCAGCGGAAAACCGTTTGATCCTGCTGGTGGACGAGGCCGGAAAATATTGATAAAAAAGCTCCCAGGCGTAACGCATCGGAGCGTGAAGATAGCTGATATGGCAAGTGCCGGGACGGGTAATCACCCCTTTGGCCGCGCAGTGGCTGGAGCTGATCACCAGGTCATATTCCGTCAGGTCGAAGCTTTCCGCCGCCAGGGGAAACAAAGGCAGATAATACTGATAAAATTTACGGATTCCCGGGAGTCTTTGAATAAAGGAGGTCTGAATATTATGGGAGTTGATAATCGGAGAAATCTTTTCCGGCAGATGAACCAGGGTAAAGATATCGGCCTCCGGAAATAATTCACAGAGGGATTCCAGCACCTTTTCCCCTCCCCGCATACCGGTCAGCCAGTCGTGAACTAAAGCAACCCTCACCTGCGCAACCTCTTGTATGAAATCAACAGACAGGTATTTATTACAACCGGTTTTCTTCTTCCAGGGAATACGCTTCCAGGATATCTCCGGTTTTATAATCGATAAAGTTTTCCAGTTTGATGCCGCACTCGTAACCGGAGCCTACTTCTTTTACGTCATCCTTGAAACGCCGGATGGAGTTGATGGTTCCAGTATAGACCACCACATTGTCTCTCAATAAACGCACATTGCAGTTACGGAGCATCTTTCCTTCCGAAATGAAAGACCCGGCCACTGACCCGATTTTGGGCATGGAAAACACCTCTCTTATTTCCGCCATCCCGATAACGCTTTCCTTGTATACCGGAGCGGCCATTCCTTTCAGGGCCTTATCGATATCGGAAACCAGGTTATAAATAACCGTATCCAGTTTCATTCTGACGCCATGATTTTCCGCCAGCTTTTTCGCTTTTGCCTGGGGCCGGACATTAAAGCCGATAATAACCGCATTGGAAGCCGCGGCCAACATCACGTCAGCCTCAATAATCGCTCCCACCGCTTTATGGATAATATTCACCTTGACCTGGTGGTCGGCATTCGATAATTTCAACAGGGAATCAGCCACCGCTTCCACTGAACCGTTTACATCTCCTTTGACGATAATCTTCAATTCCTTGGTTTCACCTTCAGCGGCCGCCCTGGTGAGGTCTTCCAGGGAAAAAACCGCATCGCCTTTACTGGCCAGCCTTTCCTGGTTCTGAAAATGCAGCCTTTCCTGGACGATAGCGATCGCTTCCCGTTCATTGCTTACCACCTCGAAATCATCCCCGGCTTCCGGTACTCCGGAAAAACCCAACACCTCAACCGGGGTGGAGGGGGAGGCTGATTTTACCGGTTTGTGCCTT
Organism: bacterium; assembly: GCA_046757225.1. Lineage (GTDB taxonomy): Bacteria > SZUA-182 > SZUA-182 > JBHHXV01 > JBHHXV01 > JBHHXV01. The sequence goes on along the minus strand of JBHHXV010000025.1, from coordinate 3,621 downwards.
TCATCGAACATGGCCCGCACCTTACCGCTCTGTACCCCGCAGATAAAGGCGTCCCCCACCCGTAAGACGCCGGATCGAACCAATACCGTAGCGACTGCCCCTCTTCCCGGATCCAATTTCGATTCCACGATCACCCCGGCCGCCGGTCCCGAAGGAACCGCTTTCAGTTCAAGCATCTCCGCTTCCAGGATTATCATCTCCAGCAATTCCTTGAGACCGGTTTGTTTCAGGGCCGATACTTCCACGAAGATGGTTTTACCACCCCAGTCTTCAGGGATTAAATCAAAATTGGACAGCTCCTGTTTTACTTTTTCCTGGTTGGCCTCCGGTTTATCGATCTTATTTACGGCCACGATAATCGGAACCCCGGCGTCTTTGGCGTGATTGATCGCTTCTTCGGTCTGCTGTTTTACCCCGTCATCGGCCGCCACCACCAGGATGACAATGTCGGTTACTTTTGCTCCCCGGGCTCGCATAGCGGTAAAAGCTTCATGCCCGGGCGTATCGATAAACGCCACTTCCCCCTGCTCGGTTTTTACTTTATAGGCGCCGATATGCTGGGTAATCCCCCCGGCTTCCCCGGCGCAGACATTAGCGTCGCGAAGAGCGTCCAGCAAAGAGGTCTTGCCGTGATCGACATGCCCCATGATGGTGACAACCGGCGGTCTGGGTTGCTTTTTTATATGTTCATCAGCCGCTTTTCTGGCTGGTCTGGCGGGGACCTGCGAAGGCCTGGAAACTGGAGAAACATCCGCTTTCAAATGTTTCCTAAGGGAAAAGCCGAACGATTCCACTACCCAGCGGGCGGTGTCATGGTCAATGACCTGGGTCAGGGAGAACATCCCCTTTTCCATTAATTTTTTTATAATTTTATTGCTTTTTTGGTTGGTAAGCTCGGCAATGATTCTGGCCGTAGGCTTTTCCGGAAGGTCAATGATCTTGTCATCAGGGGAGGGCTGGGGGGCTGTCTTTACCGGCGCCGCTTCGGTCAATGTAACCTTGGTTGCCGGTCCGGTCTTCCTTTTGAACAGTTCCACCTGCTCGGGAGTCAGGCTGCTCATGTAGCTCTTAACCTCAATTCCCGCAGCCCTGAGAGCTATTACCAGTTCCTTGCTGTTGGCTCCCTGTTCTTTGGCTAAATCATATACCCGCATACTTAAATAAACTCGGTTAAAAAATAAAAATGAGATGGTGAGGTTAACATGCCCCGGGCATTAAGTCAAGTTTCCCCCCATGGCTTATATCGGGTTAGAGCTTCGATTTTCTGATTAAACCGGCAATGTAAATGATCAGGAAAAACATAAGCATCCCGCTCCAGAAACTCATCCCTCCCGACCGGTAATAGTGGGCTCCCTGATAGGGGCCATAACCATAACCGTAGCCGGCCGAGCGCATCATGGCGTTGGTCACCAGCATATCGGCCGCTGTCAGCGCTACAAAAACCCCCAGGGGATTGTAATATCCGTAAGACCCGTTATAGTAAGACACGTTATAATTTCTTCCGCCCCGGTTTACTGTGCTGGGAATATGCTCCGGTCTACTGGCCGGTTTGGATTTGAATTTATTTTTCATCCTGTGACTGTTTCGATAGGCGCTTTGAGCGGATTTTCTGGAAGCGAACCGTTTTCCCCGCTGGGCGGTTTTCCGGGAAAGCATCCGGTCCCCACGGGAGCGGCTTCTTCCCCATCCGCCCCTTCCCAGGGAACGGGACGGTCTGCTCCTGCCGCCCATCCTGCCGCCCCAGCGCATCCCCCCCCGGCTGAACGCCCGGCCGAACCCCCGGCCAAAGCCTCCTCCGAACCGCCTGGCCTGGGATATCGAGGGGACAACCAGACAGCAAGCCAGAAAAACGCTTACCAAGTAGAATCGTATATTATTTTTCATTCGACAGACTCCTAAAATGTCAGACCAAAGCCCCGATAAAGCAGGCGATCGACAGGTAACAGGCTGCCGCCACCAGAGCGGCCGCCGGGTTCTGCTGCCGGGAGACCTCGTCCATCAGAGCGGAACTGGGAAGAAATATCCTGTCCGCGATAACCTGGGAAGCGGAAAGGAGCGCCAGCCCCACGATTCCATAAACCAGAAACACGATCAACTCATCCATAATACCCCGGCTGGCCCCGGCAATGCCGCTTCGCAGAATAATTCCGATTCCCAGCAGGAAAGCCCCGTAATTGATGCCGACCGCCAGGTTATCCTGTTTCTCCAGGGTATCGGAGATATCGTAATTCGTAATCTTCTGCAGCACCCGGGAAGCTATGATCAACATAATCTGGCCGGCGATAAAGAAAAAGATCACCGCCTTAAAGGCGCTGTAAGCGTCCGGGCTTTCTCCGCTCAGAATGCCGTTGATGATCAAGCCGCTGGCGATCGAACTGCCCGCCACCACCGCGCCGGTGCCGATGTTCCTGTCCTCCAGGATTTCTTTGTAAATCTTGAAACGGGAAAGGATCAGCTTGTCATTGATGGTGATGCTCAACCTTACCAGCACGACCGAGAGCCCGCCGCCCAGAATTAGACTGGTCAGATCGGTTTTCAGGTGGCCGCTCAGATGGGACATCGATCCCAGGATAGCGATCGACACCCCCAGCATATACCCGAAAAAGTGCACCCCGAAAGCCGGGTTATCCTCTTTCACCAGGGTTGCTTCCACTGAAAAGGGGGTAGTGAGATCATAGATCAGTTTGCTCAGATAAAGCAGACCGAACGCCACGCAGAAGAGGGGAACCCCGCTTATAATCACCTTGAAATGATTCCAGAACACCATCATTGTTTTATCTCCATAGCCACTGCGGTTTCGTCGCAATCAGGAAACCTTGAGCATTTTACGCAATCCACCCAGATTTTATGGGGCAGTTCCGATTTATCTATCGGTGCAAACCCGAATTTGCGAAACATATCCGTGAGGTAGGTCAGCGCGAAAACCCGTTTTACGCCCAACCTCTTCGCTTCCCTGACCTGACCCCCCAGCAGTTTCCTGGCGTATCCCCTGCCTTGAAACCTTTCATCGACCACCAGCGACCTGATTTCCGCCAGACCCTCCCAGCACAACTGGAGCGCGCAGGCCGCCACTACCTCACCCGCTTTTTCCACGACCATGAAATCCCTGACCGAGGAATAAAGCTCGCTGAAGGAAGAAGGCAGTAATTTGCCGTCACCGGCGCTGCCGTTCACCAGGGTTTTAATTCTCTTGACATCCCCCATCAGGGCCGGACGTACCAGGGCATCATCCATTTCCCGGACCAAACCCACCTCCCAATATCCGGTAACCGGAACCGACCTGACAGGAATGCAGCATAGCCTCTTGTAACAACCGGATTCCCTTTTCCACCGCCTCTTTCATTTCCTCGCCGAGAGAGAGACAGGCCGCCACTGCCGAAGACAAGGCGCATCCGGTTCCCCGGCAGGACAGGCGTCTGCCGGACTCCTCCCTGATCCAGGGATGCTCGAACCGGCTGGAGCGCTTTCCCTCGAACAGCCAGTCCTGCGCCTGGCCGCCGGAACCATGCCCCCCCTTTATTAAAACAGATTCAGAACCCATATTCCCCATAATTTCAGCTGCTTTTTTTATCATATCCGGATTTGTCAACTCAGACAGACCGGCCAGTATCGCCGCTTCCT
>JBHHXV010000024.1:0-15754 GCA_046757225.1 bacterium | reverse complement strand
TTTTGACCTTCAGAGAAAATTTGATGTCATAGAAATGGGTTTTGTTTTAGAACATGTTGACGATCCTTCCCTGATTATTAAACGATTTGCTCAGATGTTACACGCTGACGGTCTTCTATTTGCGGCTGTTCCTAATGCCTGTTCTCTTCACCGTCTGATTGGCTACCATGCCGGGATTTTGGAGAGTACTCATGAGCTAAGCCCTGCTGATCTTGCTTTAGGACATAAACACTATTTTGACAAAGAATCCTTTTGTAACCTCATCACCCAAATAGGCCTTAAGATAAAAAAGATAGAAGGGATCTATCTTAAACCATTTTCCACCTCTCAATTACAAACTTTAAACCTTTCCCCCGAAGTGCAGCAAGCGCTCCTTACAATTGGCAGCACCTTTCCCGATATCTGCAATTCTATCTATATTGAAGCTGGGTTATAATTATTGAAAAACCTAAATGTTCTTCTGGTTTCAGGTGGGGGTTTTCAGGGGTTAAGCCTCATAAAAGGACTAAGACGGTCAAAAGCTGTCCGTATTGTCCTGGCCGACAATGCCCATGAAAACGTCTGTAAATACCTGGTAGACTGTTTCTATCAAGTTCCTCTGATTGCTCATGAAAGAGAATTTATTGCTTCACTCTCTGAAATATGTAAAAAAGAAAATATTAAAATAATTTTTCCTTCGACTGAACTGGAGCTCTCGACTCTCGCGAAACACGCTGACTTCTTCCAGGCAGAAGGAGTGCGGGTGGCAGTTTCAAGTTACTCACTCTTAAAGACATTACAAAACAAAAAAACGTTGTATCAATGTCTCTCCCAGGCGGGCTTCAAGATAGTTCCCCTCGCAGATATTACACAGGGCGATGTAGCGTACCCTCTCTTTGGAAAACCTCTGTATGGCTTTGGTGGAAAGGGCACGATTATATTAAGAGAAGAAAAAGATAAAAAGAAATACAACCATACAGACTTAAGGGAAAGCTATGTCTGGCAACCTTATTTAGCTGATTTTGAAGAGTATTCGGTTGATTGTGCCATTAACTTTGAGGGCAAGGTTTCGGATATCTCTATCAGGAAAAGAGTTGCAACATTGAATGGCTACTGTACCATTGCGGAAAGTATTGACAACTATCATATAGAAGATACGGTAAAAAAGTTTTTGTCTTTTTTAAAAGACCATGGCGGCTGCGGTATCTTCAACATTCAAATTATACATCATCGCGATAATTACTATATTTCAGATGTTAATCCCAGAATCGGTACTTCATCGGTATTTGCATATCAGTGGAAAGTTAATATGCCGCTCTTCTTATGTTCCTCTCTGGTCCCGGAATTAATATCTTATGAAAGAGATAACGGGCAACCGTTAAAAATGGTCCGTTATCTTGAAGAGCTCTGGATTAATAAGGAAAACAGTAAAAACATCAAGGGAATAGTTTTTGATTTAGATGATACACTTATAAACCAGAAGAGCTGGATCTTTGATAAATTAGCGCTTCTCTATAACCGGAAGAGCAAACTACTTCCTCCAAGAGAAATATTTCTCTCAAAAGCAATTCAAATCATTGAGGAAGGTAATCGCAGTAAACTTTTTGATGCTTTGGCTGAGATATTTCAATTTTCTGATGAATTCAGATGGGAGCTTATTAATAAGTATAAGGAAATTACTCCCCATGAAGTCGATTTTTTCCCTGGTACACTCATGGTGTTACATGAATTGAAAGCAAAGGGATATAAACTGGCATTACTCACTGACAATCCAGTGGCTTCTCAAAGGCAGAAGCTCAGGGTAAGCAAGCTGGAAGCGCTGTTTGATAACATTGTATACAGCAGAGCCTTACACCAGGAAAAGCCGCAAAGAGGGGGGTTTGAGGAAGTTTCCAAAAGATTGAAAATTCCACCGCTTTCCCTCGTTATGGTTGGCGATAACTTATACAGGGATGTTGAAGGCGCTATAAAGGCGGGCTATGGTTTTGCCTATTGGACTGTTCAGGAGGGAACTTTTTTTAATTTCGATGAGAATCTGTATAATAAGCTTGGCGGGAACAAGAGCAAGGTTAAGAAAATAAAAGACCTCCGTGAACTTTTATATGACCTATGTTAAGTTAAGGTAATGTAAAATAAGAGCAAAATAATTATGCAACATGAAACTAAAAAATATGGTTTTAGGGAAAATTCTGAAGAATTTCCTCTTATGTGTGTTATTGGGCTCAGTTATGTATGTAATTCGAGATGCCCCCACTGTCCCTATACCGGTTCTGATATCAGGTCCCAGTACAAAGATAAGCTCTTTATGCGTGAGGATACTTTTAAAATTATAGCGGATCAATGCGGAGAGCATAATGCCTGGGTCAGAATTTCTGGAGCGGGAGAGCCAATGCTTCATAAGCAGGCAGTGGAATTAATGGAATATGCGAAAGACGTCGGAGCCAGGGTTGGTCTTATTACCAATGGTTCCATGTTTACTCCGGAGAAGATAACAAGAATCCTGCAGGCGGAAGTTGATATGGTAGAAATAAGTGTTGATGCCGGCGATGCCGAAACATATGCTGTCTTTCGGGAAGGGCTTTCCTGGGACAAGCTTTTAACCGATGTTAAGCTCTTGGTCAAAAGACGTAACCAATTACAATCCGGTACCAAAATTATCGCAAGCGCTGTAAATCAACAGGGCATTGACATCGAGAAGCTGGTTAATTTCTGGAGTACTCTTGTCGATGACGTCCAAGTGCGAAAATTCTTAACCTGGGGTGGTTTAAGCGAAAATAAATCAGCGGACTCCTCTTATTATCTTGATCCTGAAAAGCAAGTTCCCTGTCCTTTTATTTTTGAACGCCTGAATATTGATTCTGACGGGAGAGTGATTCTCTGCGGGTTTGACATTGAGGGGATTACCAACCTGGGAAATATTCACCAAAAGAGCATTAAAGAAATCTGGCATGATAAGGAATTCCGCTATTTCAGAGATATGCATTTACAGAACCGTGGCCATGAAATTGAAATGTGTTCTCAATGCACTGACTGGAAATACAGGTCCTGGAAACATAATTACTGGAAAATTGTTAAAAAAGCTGAAAGCAAACGACGGCAATCAATAGGCTCAAAATAATACATGAGTTCTGACTGTAAATACACGCTAGATTTATGCAACTCACTGCCTAAATTTGATAAAAGCGTTTCTCTTGTCTGTTGGGCGCATAATGAAGAAGAGCTTATTGAGGACTTTTTGATAAGGATACATAATCTTCTGGAAAAGAATATTGCGGACTATGAAATAATTGTTGTAGACGATGGAAGTACCGATCAAACGAATGCGATTATTAGAAGGTTACAAGAACAGATTCCCCCAATAAATCTCATTGTAAACAGTAACAATTTAGATGTTGCGGGCGCCGCAATTATAGCGATCAAGAGCGCGAAGAAGGAATACCTCTTCTGGCAGACGATTGACTGGTCATATGATATCACTTTTTTAAGGATTTTCCTGGAACTGTTGAAAACTAATGACATTGTAGCCGGGGTCAGGAGAGAGCCGGTTATGGCGGTGGATAAAATAGTTAAACCTGTCCTGGCTGTCACCAAGCTTTTTGGCTATAAACATATTACGAAACGCTCGGATACCATACCAAAGGCATTGGTTTCGATTATTAATTATTTAATTATCCGATTGCTTTTCAGAATCGAATTATCCGATTTTCAGAACATCGTTTTTTATCCAACCGAGATGTTACAATCGATCGAGATGGAAGCAAACAGTTCTTTCGGGAACCCGGAATTTCTCATTAAGTCCTATTGGAAAGGGGCTTCCATAAGAGAGGTCCCGATATCATTTATCCCCAGAAAAGCCGGAGTTGCCAAAGGAACCCGTTTTAAGGCGATCCGGTCCTCTGTCTCAGATATTTTCCGGTTATGGTTTAAATGGGTGGTTTTAGGAAAACGGGATTTCATGAAAAATGGAACGATCCACAGGCTCAACCCTGATGAATGGGAAAAACTTTAATCGTGAAGATAGGTATTCTGCAACCAGGCTATCTTCCCTGGCTGGGTTTTTTTGAACAAATGCACGTTTCAGACGTTTTTGTGCTTTATGACGATGTTCAATATGACAGACAAAGTTGGAGGAATAGAAACCGGATCAAGACGGCTCATGGAGTCCAATGGCTGACCGTTCCGGTGCTGTTTACCTTGAAGAAAGCTCAAAAGGTATATGAAGTTAAAATAGACAATAAGGTAAACTGGAGAAAAAAACATCTCTCATCCATAAAACAAAATTACTCCAAGGCTCCATATTATAAGAAGTACATCGGTATTTTTGAAGAAACCTATTCCCGGAATTGGCAAGACCTTATATCACTCGATTATCATCTTATAGAAATACTGGCAGATTGCCTGGGTATAAAGGATAAAAAAATTGTAAGATCATCAGAGCTGGAGGTGGAGGGCGCCCGGCTGGAAAGGCTGATTGAAATCTGCCGTATGTTTAAAGCGACCACCTTTTATGAGGGAGCCTCGGGAAAAAATTATATTGATGAAAAAGCTTTTAATAAACAGGGAATCAAGGTACAATATCAAGCATATTCTCACCCTGAATATCATCAGCTATACGGAGGTTTTGTTCCTTTCCTTTCAGTGATCGATTTACTTTTTAACCACGGAGATGAATCTCTTTCTATCCTGCTGAATAAAAGCCTATAAAGGAATTTCCTGTATGAAAAAGAGCATTTTAGTTACCGGCGGCGCCGGTTTCATTGGGAGTAATTTTGTCACCCATCTTTACAATAAATATCCGGATTATAAACTAATCGTACTTGACGCCTTAACATACGCCGGCGACATTGAAAACCTGCCGGTGAATATAAGCAGGGACCAGGATAGAAGGCTTTCCTTCTGGTATGGTAATGTACGGAATGGCGAACTTGTGGATACTTTGGTCTCCCAGTCCGATATGGTTGTCCATTTTGCCGCGGAAACCCATGTTACCCGCTCAATTTATGACAACTTTCTTTTTTTTGAAACCGATGTTCTGGGAACCCAGACGATTGCCAACGCGGTGCTGAAATACAAAGACCGAATTGAGCGCTTTATCCATATCTCCACCTCTGAAGTATACGGAACCGCCCATAACAAATTAATGGACGAACAGCATCCCTTGCTGCCGATGAGTCCTTACGCCAGCGCCAAAGCAGGCGCCGATCGACTGGTATATTCATATTGGGCCACCTATAAGCTGCCGATGGTTATAGCCCGTCCTTTTAATAATTACGGTCCGAAACAACATTTGGAGAAAGTTATTCCCCGCTTTATCACAGGGGTTATGCTTGATGAAAAATTACGAGTCCACGGAGACGGGATGTCCAAAAGGGATTTCGTGTATGTTGAAGATACCTGCAAAGCGGTTGATTTAATGATGCATGCACCTGAGGAAAAAGTGCTGGGAGAGGTTTTTAACATCGGTTCGAATGGGGACCGGTCTATTTTGTCTATCGCCAAGGATGTCAACAAAGAAATGGATTGTCGTTCTGATAATATCATTTTTGTCGGTAATCGGCCCGGACAGGTTATACGGCATACTTCAGATATCGGTAAGATAAAAAAGGTGTTGGGCTGGGAACCGGAGGTCAACTGGAATGAGGGTTTGAAAAAAACCATAGAATGGTATAAAAGCAACCGTGCCCTTTGGAAAAAACAAACCTGGATGAAGGAAATTCCGATTATCACGGCCTCTGGCAAACGGGAACTGCACTGACATCTTCAATGAACATTCATGAAAATAGAGTTTTATCGCCACAATCTGGAAGAAGCCGACATTCAGAACGTCGTAGATGTTTTACGGTCTATCTTTCTCACCACCGGCCCGGTTACCGCTAGGTTCGAAACTCTTTTTGCTCAATATGCCCAGACCGATCGGGTGGTGGCTCTCAGTTCCTGCACCGCCGCCCTGCATCTTTCTCTGTTGGCTTCAGGCATCGGTCCGGGAGATGAAGTCCTTACCACTCCCCTGACTTTTATCGCCACCGCCACTGCTATCTTACATACCGGAGCTGTTCCGGTCTTCGTTGATGTTGAAGCTGATACCGCTCTTCTGGACGTATCGAAGGTGGAAGAGGCGGTTACTCCCCGCACCAAAGCGGTCATTCCGGTTCATTTGTATGGTTCCATGGTGGATATGCGGGGATTACGGATGGTAGCCGGGCGTTGCGGTATCAAGATTATCGAAGACTGCGCCCAATGCATTGAAGGCGAACGTGACGGTATCCGGCCCGGACAATTGAGCGAGGCGGCCTGTTACAGTTTTTACGCCACCAAAAACCTCACTTGTGGTGAAGGGGGAGCGTTGGCGACGAATAACAGCGAACTGGAAAAGAAGGTGAGGATGCTGAGATTACACGGGATGTCGAAAGAGGCGGCCGACCGCTATACGGACAGATACCAGCACTGGGATATGCTGGCCGAAGGGTGGAAATATAATTTGAGCGATCTCCAGTCCGCTTTATTGGTCGGCCAACTGAACCGGCTGGAAGCGTACTGGCAGAAAAGAGACCGGATCTGGAAAATCTACGACCGGGCTTTCAGCGAAATCCCGGAACTGGCTACCCCTGAAATAAACGGTAAGAGCGCGCGGCATTTGTACACCATCTGGGTCGATCCGCAAAAGCGGGACAGGATCCTGCATCGGTTGCAGGAAAAGGAAATCGGCGTAGCGGTTAATTTCCGGGCCATACACACGCTGACCTATTTTCGGGAAAAATTCGGGCTCAAGCCTGATGACTTTCCCCGGGCCCGTAAAATAGGAGATCGAACAATCTCCCTTCCGCTGTATCCTAATCTTAAAGACGATGAAATTGATTACATCGTCAAAACAGTCAAAAAGATAGTACAAAGCTGACAGCCTTGAAGAAAAAAATTACATCATTAATGGGTTTGGCGGTTGGTGTAATCATGCTTTATATTTTCCTGCGTTATTTCTTTAATTGGGAGGAGTCCAAACGGATTCTTGCACAGGCTGACCTGAGCCTTTTCTTTCTGGCTGCAGGCTTTTTCGTGCTTTCATATTTATTGAGAGCCCTGAAATGGACCTATATCCTCAGGTGTCAGGAAAATATTTCCTGGCAGAATGGCTATCATGCGACCATGGTGTGCAGTATGACCAACTTCTTTTTTCCCATTCGTTTTGGAGAGGTGATCAGGCTCTTTATCGCCAAGACCAGCTCAAGGGTTTCTTATTCCGCCTCCACCGCCGCTTCCTTGGTGGATCTTTTTTCCCATATGTTTCTCGTGCTTCTGGTTTTGTTTGTTGCCGCAATCAGCAGAACCGATTTACCTGAATGGGTTTCAATTTTTGTTCCGGTCTTTCTGGTTTTTCTGGTCGGTTCTTTAATCATTTTTGTGTTAGGAGTGCATTTTTCCCGTTTCTTCAGAAAGACTGCGGAAAATCTGTTGTCCTTGATGGGGATAGAGGCGGATAAAAGAGAAATGCTGCTCAGCGGCAGGATAGCGACTTTCATTAATGACTTTTTAACCCAATGTCATATCTCCTCGTTCAACCGCTCGAATATTGCTGCTATCCTTGCTTGGTCTCTGTTCATAATCGGCAATGACGGTCTCTATTTTCAACTCTTGATTTCATCTTTTGGGCTCTCGATATCATATTATCAGGCTGTTATGGCAGCCTGCTTCCTGAATGTGTTTTTTTTTATTCCCTCTCCTCCGGGAAGAGTGGGAACCGCGGAAATGTATCCGGTTCTGATCTTTTCCGGTATTTTACTGCTTTCCGCTAAGGTTATCGCCACCGCCGCTCTTGCCTGGCATATCACAACCACCGGCCTTGTGGCGCTCTTGGGGCTGTCTTCCATGACTTCTCTTGGTTTACAATTCAAGACGCTTCTGAATCAGGAAACACTCTCGACCATGGAGGACCAGGATTATGCCTCCTGAGTCCACTCATCTTCTGAACAGACCTGGTTAAAGGTCTGCCAGTCTTTCTCGGAAAATAAGGTGATCAGGCAGCGGGAAATCCCTTCCGGCCGCTCTTTTACTGAACTCTGTTCTGTGTGAAGCGCGCGTTTACAGCTCTTTAAGGGCCAGTCTTCCTTGGTTTTAAGGGGAAAGGGAAGATCGGGCAGCCGGTCGCCCCAGCCCATGAAAACGGTCCGCCCTCCCTGGAGATGACACTCCAGGGTTATTCCCGGCGGGGCCTTTTTCAGAAGTCTTTTAAGAGAATTCTTATTCAGGTTGTCCGGGACGGTAACAGCCTGTACCCCGTATTCTTTCAGCAGTTCCAACTCCTGAGAATTGGTAACGTCCAAATAGACTGAGGCGGTCTTGATATTTTTTATTCCCGCGTCCAACTGCCCCCAGGAGGAGAGCACCGCTTCCGCCCGGGGATAGCTGTCCAGCAGTTCCCTTATTTCCTGGAGATACTTTTTTTCCCTGTCGTCTAAAGAGGCTATGGGGAGCAGCAGCTGAGGAACTATTTCATGTTTCAGGCAGGTCTTGACTATTTCTTCCAGAAAGGTTTTGTTCCAACCGTCATCCTCGTGCGGTAAACAGGCGCCGATACGGAAATATTTCACCCCCCTTGCTTTCAGCTTTTCATGAAAAGGCATGGGGAAAAGGGCCTGTATGGTATATATGGTTTTTCCGGCCATTAAAAATCTCGAATTCCGAAATCAACCGGCAGGGGAGAAACATCTTTAATCTTTTCCTTCTGCCTGCCGTAATCCTGGGCGATTCCTTTTGCGGAGCCGTCAAGAGCCGCCCGCCAGAACTTGACGATCTGGCCGCTTCCCGCCGGAGTTTTGGCCACCGGGATTACCTTGAGACTGTCCACCCCCATCTTCCGGTAACGCTCCAGGTAATTCAGGTCGCATTGAATCTTCAATCCCCACCATTCTTCTGACCGGCAGGGAGGAGTCTTGTCAGAGCTTTCCAGGGGCAGGCAACTGACTCCGTCATACCTGTTCTGGTGAATCAACTGCGGTATCAGGCAGCTGACCCCCTCCCAGCATGGGCAGACCACGCCGTGGACAAATATTTCCGTCTCAACATCGCCAAGGCGGCAAAACCGCTCTACTTCCTCCAACCGGTGCATGCGGGAGAGGATCACCCGGTCCGCTCCCAGCTTCGAGTAAAACCGGGCGTCTTCCGGGTTGATCACCGCCATGGTGCTGGAGGCGATAATCTTGAAATCACCGGTGGAACGATTTTTCTTGAACCATTGAATCATCGAGACCGATCCGACTACCACTCCGTCAGCCCCGCTTTTCAGAATTTTTTCCGCTGCCTGCCAGTATCGTTCCTGTTCCCCTTCCCTGACTCCTCCGTTGATGACCGGGTAGATCCGCTTTCCCTTTTCCTGAACCTCGGTTACCAGTTCGTCCAACTGGCTCAACTCGAAGAACTCTCTTCCCAGGCGTATGGCCAGGTAGCCGTTTACCGGCAGATAAACCGCGTCGCTTCCGCTTTTCAGGGAAGCCCGCATCATTTCCAGGCTGTTGGATGGGGTAACCAGTTCCATGGGCGACTTTTTCTCCATAATACCAGACAGCTAAATCCTAGATTTATTCTATCAGAAAAGCGGCGCATGGACAATCAGTCAATGTTTTGTTAATGTATCTTTATGAGATTAGGCGATATTTTAGACAGGGTGAGGTCATACCACCCTACGGCGGACATTCAGTTGATTGAGCGGGCTTACGTGTATTCCGCCAAGGTGCATGCCGGGCAGACCCGGAGATCGGGAGAGCCTTATCTGAGACACCCGATCGAGGTGACCGGTATCCTGGCGGATCTGAAACTGGACGTGGCCACTGTGGCGGTGGGGCTGCTTCATGACACGATCGAGGATACCCTGGCCACTCCCGAGGAAATTGAGGACCTTTTCGGAAAGGAGATCCGGTTTCTGGTGGAAGGGGTGACCAAGATAAGCAGGATAGATTTCCGGTCTATCGAGGAGAAGGAATCGGAAAATTTCCGCAAGATGCTGTTGGCCATGGCTCAGGATATCAGGGTGATCCTGGTGAAACTGGCCGACCGGCTCCATAATATGCGGACCATGCAGTTCATGCCCCCGGCCAAGCAGAAGCGGATCGCCAGGGAAACCCTGGATATCTACGCCCCTTTCGCCAACCGTCTGGGTATCGCTACCATCAAGTGTGATCTGGAAGACCTGGCTTTCAGGTACCTGTTCAAGGATAAATATAAAGAGATTCAATCCAAGATGGATATCGATCGTCCCAACACCCTCAAGCTCATCGAGAAAGTGCAGGATACCGTTCAGGAAAGGTTAAGGGGGTTTCCCATTAAGGCAAGGATTGAAGGCCGTTTCAAACACTATTACAGCATCTATCAGAAAATGGAGAAAAAAGATATCGATCTGGCGGACGTTCTGGACGTGATCGGGCTTCGGATCATTACCAATTCGGTGAGCGATTGTTATGGGGCTCTGGGAGTAGTCCATTCTATTTGGACTCCCATACCCGGTTCGTTCAAGGACTATATAGCGATGCCCAAATCCAACATGTACCAGTCCGTTCATACCAGGGTGATGGGAAGCAACGGCCATCCCATGGAATTTCAGATCAGAACCGCCGGGATGCACTTGACCGCGGAAAAGGGAATTGCCGCCCACTGGCATTATAAGGAGGGGGTAACAACCGGGGGAGACCGGAAGTTTGTCTGGCTGCAGCAGATGGTTCAGTGGCAGCATGAATTAAAGGATCACCGCCAGTTTTTTCAAACCATCAAGAGCGAGCTTTTTTTTGATGAGGTGTTTGTTTTTACTCCCCTGGGAGAGGTGAAGGCTCTCCCCCGGGGGGCCACCCCCCTGGATTTCGCCTCCGCCATTCATTCGGATGTGGGCAATCATTGCACGGGAGCCAAGGCGAACGGGAGGATTGTCCCTTTGCGCTATCAGTTGCGAAATGGTGAAATCGTGGAAATTCTTACCAGAAAAGAGAGCCATCCCGGCAAATCCTGGTTGAATCTGGTGGTAACTTCCAAGGCCAGGAACGCTGTCCGTAAATGGCTCCGGGATCAGGACCGCCAGCGCAGTCTCGCCCTAGGCAAGGAGATATCCAAAAAAGACTTTAAGCGTAACAACCTTAATTACCAAAAACTGGAAAAAGAGGGATCTTTGGAAAAAACGGCCCTTAAACTGGGATATGACAGCCTGGATGATTTGTTAATCAGGATCGGGTACGGAAAGATTTCCGTGAAGCAGTTCGTCCGCCAGTTAACCGATGGAAAAGATACACCGGGAAAAGAAGACCGGGGAATTATCCAGACCATCAGGAATATTGTTTTGAAAGCCGATCAAAGGGTGGTGGTTGACGGTAAAGAGGAGTTGCTGCTTCACTTTGCCAAATGCTGTTCCCCGGTAAAGGGGGATAATATTATCGGCTTTATTACGAAAGGCAGGGGCGTGTCCGTGCATCAGGAAAACTGTGTAAATGTGAATTCTCTTTCAGTGGATTCGGACAGAATGGTTGAGGTAAAATGGAACTATAAATCGAACGAGACTCAACCGGTGGGTATTTCCATTAGATCTAACAACGATGTCGGGTTGCTGGCCAATATCAGTAAGATGATCGCCAAAATCAAGGTGAACATTCAAACCGTTAAGATCGAAACCGGCGAAGACGGTTTGGTTCACCACTTTTTCCTGCTCCAGGTGAAAGACCTGAACCAGTTGAATAAAGTGATAAAAGGAATAAGGCAGATCAAGGGAGTGACCAATGTCAGCCGGATTGTTTCCGGATAAACGGCACTGATAAATTACTTAATGAAACTGACTATTGAGAATAAGATAGGCGGGATACTGCTGTTAATGGTTCTGGTGGCCATCGCCAATATTCTTATTATCTACACTTACGGCTCGCTGGAAGAGGTTGATTCGCATATTGTAAAGGCGGCTGGGAGGCAGGGAATGCTTTCCCAGAAGATCGCCAAACTGGCCATGTCAGTGGCCGGGGGGCATCGTGACAGCCGGCTGCCTCTGACTGAAGCGGTCAAGCTGTACCACTCATCTCTGAGAGCCCTGGAAAACGGAGGCCTGGTGATGGGAAAGACCATTCCCCCGGCCTTTTCCTCAATGAAAGAACTTTTTGTCCTGAATGACCGTATCTGGAAATCTTTCAGGGCTAACGCGGAAATAATTATCAATGAAGAGCGGGAAAATCCCTATTTCCTGGAAGCCGTTTCCTACATCAGTGAAACCAATGAAGATCTGCTGGGAAAAAACGATCTGGTGGTGGAGGCTTACACCCGGCTGCCCGATGTCTCGGCGTACGTGAATGAAATGAGGGTGGCCCGCAGGCAGGTGGTGCTGTCTCAGAAGATGACCAGATACGCTCTGGTGCTGGGCATTAAAGGCGAGGGAGAGGTTGACCATAAATGGGAGGAAGGGTATGAGGAAACCTACCGGAAGCTCCAGAAAGCGATGGAACTATATGATAAATCGTTTGCCGTCCTGCAGGACGGAGGGGTCTCTTTTCCCTGGGGGCAAAAGATAAAGGAGCCCCCGCTTCCGGTTTATGACACCCTGTATTCTCTGGATGAGGTCTGGGAATATTACCGGGCCGAGATAGAAAATATTCTTAAAGAGCCCAGGGATAACCCGGAGTTCATGAAGGCGGTCGGTTATATCCGGGCCAACAGTTCGCACTTGCTGGAAATAAGCGGGCGGATAACGGAAAGGTTCGCCCAGACCTTCAGCCGGAAGGTAAGTGAGATGAACCTGCTGCTGCTTTTCCTGTTCGGGGCTGATCTGATTATTTTCCTGGCCGGTTATTTTATGGCTCATAAATTGTCCCGGCCTATAAAGGAGCTTTCTCAGTCCGCCGTTCTGATCGGGTCCGGCGATTTTAACCACCGGATAGTAATTCCCAAAGCAAGGGATGAAATCAGGGATCTGGCCCTGTCTTTTGATATAATGGTGGCCAAGTTGAAGAAAAACATTTCCCGCCTTAAACAGGAGATTCACGACCGGGAAAAGGCGGAGCGGGAATTGCAGCGTTATGCCGCGGAACTGGAACAGAGCAATGAAGAAATTAAGGCGTTCACGTACATTGTTTCTCATGATTTGCGTTCCCCTCTGGTCAATATCAAGGGTTTTTCCGGAGAACTGGGTCTGGCGGTGAAAGTGATCGGTTCCGCTTTAAAGGAAGCGTTGCCGTCCCTTGGCGAGGAGCGGAAAAAAGAGGTCTCCCTGGCGCTTCACGAGGATATTCCGGAGGCTTTGGGGTTTATCGATTCCTCGGTTACCCGGATGGATAATTTTATTAAAGCGATTTTGAAGCTCTCCCGGCTGGGGCACCGCCAATTCTATTTTGAAAAGATCGACATGAATCATCTGGTTCGGGAAAGCTTGAAGAATTTCGCTCACCAGGTAGAGCGGGATAAAGTGAAAATAACCGTGGAATCTCTGCCCGAGGTAGTATCAGACCGGACTACCATGGAGCAGATAATTGGCAACCTGGTGGATAATGCGGTAAAATATCTGGATCGTCCCGGTTCGGGAGAAATATATATTTATGGAGAACGCAGGGGGCGGGAGGCCTTCTTCCATATAAAGGACAATGGCCGGGGGATTGCCGGGGAAGATATCAGGAAAATTTTTCAACTGTTCCGCCGGGCGGGAAAGCAGAGCGTGCCGGGTGAGGGGATGGGGCTGTCTTACGTGCAGACCATGGTTCGTTCCCTGGGTGGCCGTATCTGGTGCGAATCGAAACCGGGGGAAGGAACTACTTTTATTTTTAGTGTGCCTGAAAGGAAACCTGAGGGAGAAGGAGGAGAACATGCCGGAGTTTGAGGAAAATTCTTACGCTGTAACAGAGCATGGTGAGGAGGTTTCGGGAAAAAATGTTACTATCGTATTAATTGAGGATGACCCCGGACATGCCCGCCTGATCGAAAAAAACCTTCGCCGGTCTAATGTCAATAATAAAATAATTGTCCTGGATAATGGGCGGAAAGGGCTGGATTTTCTGTTCAGCGAGGGGGAATATGAGGGCCAGTCTCCGCCTACTTCAATGTTGGTACTGCTTGACCTGAATCTTCCGGTTCTTACCGGTTATCAACTGCTGGAGCGGGTGAAGTCCGATCCGGTCAAGAAGAAGATTCCTATTGTAATTCTCACCACCACCAATGAGGAACGGGAAATCAAAAAATGTTACGAGCTGGGTTGCAATGTCTATGTCACCAAGCCGGTGGAGTACGACCTGTTTATCGAAGCGATAAAAAAACTGGGCCTTTTTCTTTCAATCGTTGACATACCGGCAGGAGCTAATGGTGTCTGAATCGATTCGAATCCTTTACATGGAAGATGATGTGGGCCTGGGCCGCCTGCTTCAGAAGATTCTCCGGAAGAAAGGTTTTCTCGTCGATTTGGCTGTTAACGGCCAGGAGGGACTGGACAAACTTGATTCGGCATTATACGACATCATTCTGATCGATCATAATATGCCGGTTCATAACGGGATCGAAGTGATCAGCATCTTGATATCCAGGGGTGATTTACCTCCTACGATTATGCTGACCGGTAGCGGGAACGAAAAAACGGCGGTGGAGGCTATGAAACTGGGGGCTTCCGATTACCTGGTCAAGGACGTGGATATGAGATATCTTGAACTGCTGCCTATGGTAATCGAGCGGGCCCTTAGAGACCGCCGGACAGAGGAGGAAAAGGAACGGACCGCCAGAGAAAACGAAAGGCTGGTCAAGGAATTGAGAGAAGCGCTGGCTGAGGTCAGGAGATTGAGCGGTCTGCTGCCGATCTGCGCTTCCTGTAAAAAGATCCGCGATGATACCGGTTACTGGAACCAGATCGAGCAGTATATTAAAGATCATGCGGACGTTGATTTCACCCACAGCATCTGTCCGGAATGCACCCGGAAATTTTATGCGGATTTTAAACCCGAATAATTCGGGAATCATAGCAAAGCAGATGATATGTTGTTGAAAATAGTTACTTTTTATGGGTGCCTGAATCCGCCATTTTACCGGCAAAAAAGCCTCCTTTCCCCGTTCCGATACTCAGCTACCCCGAGTTTTTGCCAAAAATCAGCACGATTTTACTTCCTGGAAAAATATTTCCCCTCTAATAGACCATCTTTGCCCCAGAATTTGACCACTCCCTGTTTTTATGAATTTTCCGGGCTAAGAAGTTAGGATGGAGAAAATTGCCATTTGTCCCAAATTGTCCTATATTGGTTTGACTTGATTTTGAGCAGGGGGCAAAAACCTCATTTTGATAATTTCCGGCAGGTTTTCTTCGGTGGCTTTTTTGAAAAATACGATTCCATTCTCCAAAAGGGTTATTTCCTCTTGTCATAATTTTGAGATCCAGCAAAATTTCATTATAAAGCTCTGATTTTGGGCAAAACTCTCCTGTTACGAATCAAGTCCGTTTTTTTGAGTTCCTATCTTAAGTTATACGGCCGCCTTGTTTTTCAGACCGCCTTTTTCAAATCATCGATCAGCTCGAAAGAATGAAGCAAACCATTAGCAAATGAAATTCTCTTCAGTTTCTTATTTCGGAGCTGGTCAAGTGAAATCGGTTCAGGGTGATCAATCCCTTCGGAAAAATTCTTGGGAATCTTTCCATCAATTCCCTGATGCGGGCGATAGTTATTGAACCAGAGTTTATATTCATCCAATAACTTTTGAAGCTCAGTTCCGTCACGAACTTTAATATGATTTGTCATCTCGTACTTTATTCTGCCATAGAAAACCACGTCCTCTGGACGTGGTCAGAGTTAAAGGCTTT
>JBHHXV010000023.1:0-15942 GCA_046757225.1 bacterium | reverse complement strand
CAGTTATAATTTCCAAATTATTCCGGTCAATAAACCAAGACAAAACCATCAAGGTATGATATAATATAACCTGTTGATAACAGTAAGAAAAAAGGTGTCCTTAATTAAGGATGCCTTATTCTGGAGAAACAAAGGATATGAAATTTGCGGCAAATTGTAAAGCGACCGGTATTGGCAGCGTACCATATACCGATCCGGCGGAAGCGGTGGGACTGGTATTTGATTGTTTCGGAAAAATCCCGTTCTGGCCGCAGCTGCCCAACCTGGGGTTCAGGGAGAATATGTACGCCCAGTACAGCCGTTCCCTGCCGGGGCTCTGCCTGGATAAAGAAAAGGTCGTGCTCAATCAGGCCGAAGCGATGGAAGGGCTGGAGGGTTTTTATGAGAAATTCTTGAGCGAAGACCTGGATCAATTTAAAATCACCGAGGAATTTTCCCAGGGGCTTCCCGAATTTCTGAAACAAGAAAATCGCCTGAAAAAAGCGGCGGCCATCAAGGGTCATATTACCGGCCCGATAAGTTTCGGGCTGATGGTAACCTTCGAGGATAAGCGGGCGGTCATCTACGATGACAACCTCCGGGACGTGATAATCAAGACCCTTATCCGCCAGGCTCAGTGGCAGGAATCGATTTTCCGCGGGATCAATCCCCACACCATTATCTTTGTGGACGAGCCTTATATGAGCTCCTTCGGGTCGGCCTTTATCAATCTGGAACGGGACCAGGTAATCGATATATTCAACCAGGTGTTCGACGAGATCTCCGGGCTTTCCGCTGTTCACTGCTGCGGCAATACCGACTGGGGAGTCTTGATTGACACCAATGTGGATATTATTAACCTGGACGCCTTTGATTGCGCGGATATGTTCCTGTTGTACCCCGACCGGCTGAAGAAGTTTCTGCAGAAGGGGGGAATCGTTGCCTGGGGAATCGTTCCCACGGTAACGGACAAGATCACCCCGGGAGCGGCTCCCGAACTTGCTGAAAGGATGGAAGCGATCTTTGACCGGATTGTGGCTATGGGGGTGGAAAGGGAAAGAATCCTGGCCCAATCTTTGATTACCCCCTCCTGCGGGGTGGGCAGCCTGAGCGTTTCGCTGGCCCGGGAGGTCTTTGGGCAGACCGCCCAGGTAAGTAAGCTTTTGAGGGAAAAACACAGTCTTGAAGATTGAGGGCCGGATTTTATGCCTGGACGTGGGCGACCGCCGGATTGGCCTGGCCTTAAGCGACGGTCTGCAACTTACTGCCCAGCCCTTTAAAATTATCGACAGAAAAAGCGGAAATATCTATGATCAGTTAGCGGAGATAATCGAAGATTTTGAAGTGGGAGCGATCCTGTTTGGAATCCCCAGAAACAAGGATAACCGCCTGGGTACCCAGGCGGAGAAGACCAGAGAATTTATGCGGCGGCTATCCGGTAAATTCCCCGGTCTTTCCTTGTTTGGCTGGGATGAGCGTTATTCAAGCAAGGAAGCGGAGCGAATTATCGACCTGGAACAAACAACCTGGCAGCAGAAAAAGAAAGCCCTGGATAAAGTGGCTGCCGCTATAATTTTGCAGGGTTTTCTGGAGCGATTGAGAGATTCCTCTTTCCAACCGACACCATATAATTTTTCCTGACAAACCACTATGACCCAATCTATTCAGGTGTTATTACTATCTTCGACAAAGAATTCGTACATACCGGTAAGCTTGATAAGTGTTATTCAAAAATACTGCACAAAATGTTTGAGGCCAGACAAGAGAGTGATTATTAAAGAAATGGTGGAATTGAAAATGTTATGTAAACATAAGTGTCATGTCAAGCATATAAAGTAGCACTCAGTGAGGCTGTAAGTGGTTGATATAACACCAGTAAAAGAGAAAACAATCTTAATTGTCTTACTGGTGATTCTTCTGGCTGACCTGGGTTGGTTCGGTTGGTATTACTACTACAGCCTCGCTCCCACCTACGCCCCTTTTGCGGATAAAATCATTCGGATAAAGCGGGGAACCACTTTAAAAGAGGCAGCCCGGCTGCTGTCCGAAGAGAAGCTCATAAAAGAGTGTAAGATCTTTACTTTCTGGGCTGCTGACCGGAAGATCAAGGCCGGAGAGTACCGGTTAACCCCCCGGATGAGCGCCTCGGAAATTATGGCGGTACTGGAGCGGGGAAAATCGGTACTGTACCGCCTTACCGTTCCCGAAGGGTTCAGGGGGGAACAGATTGCGGAACTGGTACACCGGAAAGGTCTGGCAAAAAAAGAGGTTTTTTTTCTGGCCTTTCGGGACATAAAATTGTTAAACTCACTCGGAATCGAAGGGAAAGACGCGGAAGGATACCTCTTTCCCGATACCTATTTTTTCCCGAAGGGAATAAAAGCGGAAGTGATAATAAGAGAGATGGTCGGACAATTTGAAAACCGTTTTACCGAGGAAATGCGCAACCGGGCGACTGATCTGGGCTGGTCCCTTCACGAGGTGGTTACTTTGGCTTCCCTGATTGAAAAGGAAGCCGGACATCAAGGAGAACGCTCTTTAATTTCCTCTGTTTTTCATAACCGCTTGAAACGGGGCGAAAGGCTTTACAGTGATCCGACGGTAATGTACGGCCTTTCCCGATTCGATCAGAGGTTAACCAAAAAGGATTTAGCGTCAGATTCGCCTTATAACACCTATAAACATAAGGGCCTTCCCCCGGGACCGATCGCCAATCCCGGTCTGGCTTCTATCAAAGCGGCCCTTTACCCGGCAAAGACCGATTACAGGTTTTTTGTCTCCAAGAATGACGGTACGCATCTGTTCAGCCGCACCCTGCGTGAGCACAATAGAGCGGTTTTAAAATACCAGAAAAGGAAAAATCAGGAGAAATGAAATGGTTTTAAATCTGGGACTTCCCAAGGGAAGCCTGCAGGAATCCACAACTAAATTATTCGCCAAGGCGGGCTACCGGGTAAATATCAGAAGCCGGTCATATTACCCGTCGATCGATGACCCGGAGATCAGGCCGATGTTGATCCGGGCCCAGGAAATGCCCATCTATGTCAATGACGGGGTGCTGGACTGCGGGCTTACCGGATATGACTGGGTAATAGAGCAGGACGCCGAGGTGGAGTTCGCCGCCGAACTGAACTACGCCAAAGAGGGGTATCGGCCGGTACGGTGGGTGCTGGCGGTTCCCAATGATTCTCCTGTCAATTCAATTAACGACCTTCAGGGAAAACGCATTTCCACCGAACTGGTTAATGTTACCAAAAAGTATCTGGCCAAGCACGGTATCACCGCCCAGATCGATTTTTCCTGGGGAGCCACGGAGGTCAAGCCTCCCATGTTGGCGGACGCGATCGTGGAACTGACGGAAACCGGGAATTCTTTGCGGGCTAACAACCTCAGGATAGTTGAGACCATTATGGAATCGACTACCAGGCTGATTGTAAACCCCAAGTCCTGGCAGGATCACTGGAAGCGGAAAAAGATCGAGAACCTGGCCTGCCTGCTCAAGGGAGCCCTGCTGGCCGAGTCGAGGGTGGGACTTAAAATGAACGTAAATAAAAGTGATCTCGATAATGTCCTGAGATTGCTGCCCGCCATAAATACCCCTACGATTTCGGCTTTAAAGGACGAGACCTGGGTAGACGTCGATATTGTCACCGAAGAGGCCAAGGTCAGGGAGCTGATCCCGAAATTAAAAGAGGCGGGTGCCTGCGGAATTGTCGAGTACCCGCTTAACAAAGTAATTTACTGAACTTTTCATGATGAGGCCTTTCGTTTTACCCCCTAATGATGAAAAAAGGTGGTTTCCCCCCCCAGGAAAGGGGTAACTCCACCTCGGTATTTTCACGGCAAGAAAGGAGAAAAAAAGTGCGTCCGGCAGTATATTTGACCAGAGCGGGACATACCAGATTCCTTAAGGAATTAAAAGAATTAAAGGGACCCAAACGGAAGAAGATCGCCGAGATGATCGCCATTGCCCGGGCTCACGGGGATTTGCGGGAGAACGCCGAATATGAGGCGGCCCGGGAAGCTCAGGCCTTCAATGAAAAGCGGATAGCCGAACTGAACGACATTCTGAGCAGGGTCAAGATAATAGAAGATGAAAATATCCCCAATGATAAGGTATATATAGGCTCAAAAGTTACCTTGCTTGATTTGGACACTGACGAGGAAGTAACCTATGCTTTACTGGGAGAGCACGAATCAGATATAACCAAAAAAATAATTTCCACCACTTCTCCTATCGGCAAGTCGATGCTGGGAAAAGAAGAGGGAGACGAGGTAACGGTTGTCGCTCCGGGAGGAAGGAAAAATTACGAGATTATAGAGATTTCCCGGTATGTTTAAGCTGAAGGAGATTAATGAGGGTTTCCCGGCTCCTCCGGCCCGAGTGGTTAAGCGAATGATGGATGAGCAGTTGATCGCCCGGGGAATAAGCGATAAACGGGTGTTGGAAGCGATGCGGCAAATTCCCCGGCATCTGTTTGTAGATGACGCTTTTTACAACCGGGCTTATGATGATTGTCCCCTGCCGATCGGGGATAAACAGACCATCTCTCAACCTTATATGGTCGCCACCATGTCCGAATTATTGGAACTGGAAGGAACAGAGAAGGTTCTGGAGATCGGAACCGGTTCCGGCTACCAGACCGCTGTGCTGGCCGCTCTGGCCGGACAGGTTTATTCGGTGGAGCGTATTCCTGACCTGGCTCACAAGGCTCAGGAGAGACTGGAGTTTTTAGGATATGATAATGTCCATATAAAAGTGGATGACGGATGCCTGGGCTGGGAAGAATTTCAGCCGTATGGTGCGATCCTGGTGGCCGCTTCCTCTCCGCGGATTCCGGAATCTCTTATCGAACAGCTGAAAGAGGGGGGACGGTTGGTCTTGCCGGTCGGAGGCGATTTTTCCCAGAGCTTGCAGGTTGTCCGGAAAGTGAATGGCCAGGCGGAAATTACCGACAACGGCAACTGCGTATTCGTAAAGCTCATTGGAGAAGGGGCCTGGGAAAATTGAAATCAGTAGGAAAAATATGGGAAAACTTTTTCACAGCGTTATTGTAACGATTGTCAGTATCGTCGGGAAATTGGGATACTGGGGAATTATCATCATGATGGCCCTGGAAAGCTCGTTCTTTCCTTTTCCCAGCGAGGTGGTGATCCCCCCGGCCGGTTATCTGGTTACTAAGGGTCAGATGAATATGTTTCTGGTGATTGCTGCCGGTATTCTGGGGAGTTTGATCGGGGCTCTGGTTAATTACTGGATTGCAGTTCATTACGGGCGGCCGGTGATTATCAAGTATGGCCGCTATGTGGGGCTCAAGGAGGAAGGTTTTCAGAAAATCGAGAAGTTTTTTCAGGAACATGGGGAAATCAGTACCTTTGTAGGCCGCCTGATTCCCGGACTCCGCCAGTATATCTCCTTTCCGGCCGGACTGGCGGAGATGAACATGGGAAGATTCCTCTTTTTCACCGGCCTGGGAGCGGGTATCTGGGTGGTGATTCTGGCGTATATCGGAAAACTGGTCGGCAATAACGAGGAACAGGTCAAACAGTATTCTCATTCAGTCTTGATGTATGTGGCGGTAGCGTTAGTGGTTATCAGCGGCCTTTATATTGTCTGGCATAAACGCCGCGCCAAAGCGGAGACGGCTTAAAGCGAACCAACCAAAGATTGTCGGGGCGTAGCGCAGCCTGGTAGCGTACCTGCTTCGGGAGCAGGGGGTCGGAGGTTCAAATCCTCTCGCCCCGACCAATTAATTCAACCAGTTAGCGAAACTGGTGTTGTCCGTTTTTCGTCAATTTTAGTCAGCATTAAAAACATTTACCGCTTAATTAATCACAGGATGAAAACCCGCATGTCTAAACGAGTTTTTCGAGACCGCAGGCGGCTGTTGCAAGACGAATACGGAACGATAGATAAGAAAGGAAACGGTTTCTGCAAGCTGAGAATCGCTCTGGCTTATCCCAACAGCTACCATGTCGGCATGTCCAACCTGGGGTTTCAATTGCTGTACCGCCTGTTCAATCAGGCGGAAGGGACACTCTGTCAGCGGGTTTTCCTGCCGGAAAACAAAGAATACTGCTTTAATTCCAGGCGAAATATCCTGACCAGCTTCGAGTCGGAAATCCCGGTAAGGGAGTTCGATATCCTGGCTTTTTCGGTTAATTACGAACTCGATTATTTCAATGTCGTAAAAATGCTACAGATGGCCGGGTTGCCCCTCCTGGTTTCGGAACGGGCCGAGGGGCCGATCATTATGGCCGGGGGGGCTTGCGTTACCATGAATCCCGAACCCCTGGCCGACTTTCTCGACCTGTTTGTCCTGGGCGACGGGGAACCGGCTTGTGCGTCGATTATCAACGAATATCTCGATACCCCCCCGCTTTCCCGGACCGAAAGGCTGGCCAGGCTTGGGTCTCTGCCGGGGAATTACCGGCCGCCGGCCGTTTCTTCCCCTTCGGTTCAGCTTCCCGACCGCTTGATCTGCCGAAGGCCGGAGGGGGTCTTTTCTCAGATAGTCACTCCGAACACCGAGTTTTCCGATATTTTTCTGCTGGAGATTTCCCGGGGCTGTAAACAAAAATGCCCCTTCTGCCTGGTGGGGGGAATTTACTCCCCGTATCGCCCTTACCGCTTTGAAAGCTTGGAACCATTTCTGAGGCAGGGAATATCACTGGGGAAGAAGATCGGCCTGGTAGCGGCCAATGTGGCCGACCATCCGGAAATAGAACGGATTATGCGGTTTATCTTATCAGCGGGCGGGAGCTTCACTATTTCTTCCCTGAAAATAGGACAGCCGGGAATAAAGCTGCTGCCCCTGCTCCGCCGGGCCGGCTGCCGTACGGTATCCATCGCCCCCGAATCCGCCAGCCAAAAACTGCTGGACCGGCTGAAAAAAGGGCTGCGGATTCCTCAAATATATGAAATGGCCGAAGCCGTTTACGCCAATTCCCTTCCCAACATCAAGCTGTATTTCCTGCTGGGAATTCCGGGAGAAACCGGCGAGGATTTTCAGGCTTTGATCCGGATGATACACCGAATCGACCGGATAAGATCTGGGCACACGAAAAACGGGAAAATAACAGTCAGCATTAACCCCTTAACCCCTAAGCCGCATACCGCTTTCGCCCATATCGGAGTTCCTGATTATAAAAAATATCATAACCGGATAACAGCGTTGAGAAAGGAGTTTCGCCAGCATAGGCAGATCCGGATCATAGCGGAAAAATCCCCAAAGGGGTGGTGCCAGTTCCTGCTTTCTACCGGGGACCGCCGGCTGGCCACCCTTTTCCAACTGGTGGTTCAGGAAGGATACGGCTTGAAACAGGCCCTTACTGAATTTAACCCGGTCATAAACTTGGCTGACATTTGCCAGACCCCAGAAAATGAATCAGGCCAACGTCCATACAAAATTTGTTAGCCCAGAAAAGTTGAAGGGAGACTGATAAAAAGTAACTATTTTCAACAACATATCATCTGCTTTGCTATGATTCCCGAATTATTCGGGTTAATCTCTTAATTTTGACATAAAATTTTGTCGGTGGTAAAATCATCCTTCCTTGATTCAGTTTATTTCTTACTGGCGTGATAAAGCAGAGAAGCGATATGGTGCAACTGACGATAAACGATCGATTGATTGAGGTTCCCCGGGGAACGACTATCTTGAAGGCGGCTGAAATGTCGGGTATTAAGATACCGACGCTCTGCTTTTTCCCCGGTCTCCCCGCCCATGGGTCCTGCCGGATCTGCCTGGTAGAGGTGGAGGGCGCCAGGGGGCTGATGACCTCCTGCGCCGCTGAAGTCGCTCCCGGCATGAACGTGAAAACCGGTACGGAAAAAGTGTTGGCCGCCCGGAGGCTGGTGGTTGAACTGCTGCTGTCCGAAGGGGAACACAATTGCCTGGCCTGCGAGAAGAACGGTAACTGCCGGCTTCAGACGGTTGCCTTTGACCTGGGCGTCCGCGCCTCAAACTATAGGGGGGAAAAAGCCAGAAGTTTCGCTCACCAGGGAAACATCGATGATTCTCATCCGCTGATAGTAAGAAACGACGCCAAATGTATCCTCTGCAACCGCTGTGTAATGGCCTGTAACGAACGGGGAGGACATGGGGTTCTCTATAAAAATTACCGGGGGTTTTATTCAAAGATTTCCTGCGGGGCCGGGAACCTGATAGAAAGCGGCTGCGTTTCCTGCGGGGAATGCGTTCAGGCCTGCCCGGTGGCCGCTTTGATGGAAAAGAAAGCGGTGGGTAACGGTCCTTCCTGGGAGCCTGCCAAGACCAACACCACCTGCGCCTATTGCGGGGTTGGCTGTCAGCTTACAGTACATGTGAAAAACAACCGGGTCGTCAAGGTGGACGGACGCGATACCGAACCGAACCAGGGAATGCTCTGCGTAAAGGGGCGGTTCGCTTATGATTTTCCCCATTCGGATAAACGGATTTTTCTTCCTCTGCTCAAGAAGCATGGAAAACAAGTAGAGGTCGGCTGGGAGGAAGCCCTGGATTATACGGCCAGACGGCTCAAGGATATTATCAGGAAACACGGGCCGGACAGCTACGCCGGTATCAGTTGCGCCCGCAGCACCAATGAAAACAGCTACGCGGCCATGAAATTCGCCCGGGCGGTGATCGGCACCAACAATATCGATCACTGCGCCCGTTCCTGCCACGCCCCCACGGTGGCTGGGCTGGCCTATGCCTTCGGTTCCGGGGCGATGACCAACTCCATCAAGGAAATCCGGGACGCTCAAGTGATTTTCGCCATCGGCACCAACACCACCGAAGCCCACCCGGTTATCTCCTATTATATGAAACAGGCGGTCAAAAGAGGAGCGGTCTTAATCGTCAACGACCCCCGCCGGATCGATCTCTGTAACTGGGCTGACATCCATGTGCAGCAGAAGGTGGGAACCGACGTGGCTTACCTGAACGGCCTGATGCACATCATCTTGAAGAACGGCTGGCAGGATCGTGAGTTCATTGACCAGCGCTGCCAGAACTGGGACGATGTGGAGGATATCATAGCCGGTTACACCCCGGAAAAGGTTTCCCAGATTACCGGGATACCGGTAGAAACCCTGGAAAAAGTAGCGAAAATCCTGGGAGAAGCCGAATCGGTTTCCCTTTGCTATACCCTGGGAATCACCGAGCATACCAGCGGCACGGACAATGTCAAGAGCTGTGCCAACCTGCAGATGATGCTGGGCAACCTGGGTAAATACGCGGCCGGGGTCAACCCCCTGCGCGGACAGAACAATGTCCAGGGGGCCTGCGATATGGGCGCCCTTCCCAATGTCTACCATAATTATCAGAAGGTGGACGATCCGGCGGTTCGACAGAAATTCGAGAATGGCTGGGGATGTTCCGGTTTGCCGGATAAGGTCGGCCTGAAAATGCCCTCCATGTTCAGGGAAGCCCTGCGGGGAAAGCTGAAGGCGCTGTTCTGCTACGGTGAAAACGTGATCATGACCGAGCCGAACCAGGCTCACTCGATCAAGTGCCTGGAAGCCCTGGACTTTCTCGTGGTGGCCGATATCTTTCCTAATCAGACCACGAAAATGGCGGACGTGGTTTTTCCCTGCACCTCCTGGGGCGAAGAAGACGGGACTTATACCAATTCAGAGCGCCGGATTCAGCGGGTGCGCCCCTTTTTAAAGCCGGCAGGACAGCAGAAGGAATACTGGTGGATTGTTAATGAACTGGGTAAACGCCTGGGCTTTGATATGGGCTTTACCAGCTCGAACTCGGTCTGGGAAGAGCTGAGGGAGCTGGGAACCACTTACCGGGGAATCACCTGGGAGCGATGTGAGGAGGTGGGATTGCAGTGGCCCTGTCCTGACCTCGATCATCCGGGAACCGGGTTTCTGCACCAGGAGAAATTCATCCGGGGAAAAGGGCTTTTTTCACCCTGCGAGTGGAGGCCGCAGGCGGAACCGCCGGATAATGATTACCCCTTTGTCTTGTCCACCGGCCGCCGGCTGTGGCATTATCATACCACCCAGACCAGATACAGCGAAGGCATGAACGATCTCTGCGGCGAAGAGCTTCTGGAGATCAGCCCGGCAGACGCTGAAAAACTGGGCGTCAAGACCGGGGATACGGTGCGGGCTGTTTCCCGGCGGGGGGAGATCGAATTAAAGGCCTGGGTGACCAACCGCTCTCCGGCAGGGGTCTGCTGGACCACCTTTCATTTTGAAGAGGCCTGCGGAAACGTCCTTACCATCAACGCTTTCGATCCCGTAACCGAAACCCCCGAGTTCAAGGCCTGCGCCATCAACATCGAAAAGATCGCTGAGGGAAAACCCGTCCCGGAACGAAACCGGCAGGCCCGGCCGTAAAAATGGATAATTGAATGTCAGATAAATGTAAAAAATGCGATGATCCGGCCCTGCAAAGGGAGTGTCTGCTGGATCTGATCGACCGGTACCGGGAAAAGCCCGGCTCTTTGATTCCGGTTCTCCATCAGGCTCAGCTGCTTTACGGGGGGTATCTGCCGGAGGAGGTTATCCGGGAGATCGCCGCCGGGTTGAAGATCCCGCACGGCGAGGTGATGGGTCTGATTACCTTTTACCATTTCTTTGCCACCAGCCCCAAAGGGAAGTACGATATCGTCGTCTGTATGGGAACCGCCTGCTATGTGCGGGGTGCGGGCAAGGTCTTGGAAAAGTTCGAGGACGAACTGGAAATCATGGCCGATGAAACCACTTCCGACCAGCTGTTCAGCATTACCCCGGCCCGCTGCTTCGGCGCCTGCGGCCTGGCTCCGGCGGTCAGTATAAACGGCAAGGTTCACCAAAGAGTGACCGCCGCAATGGTTCCGGAAATACTCACGGATTACCGGGAAAAACACGCCTCCGGCGACACCAGTGTAGACGAAGCCAGGGAGGTGGTCACCAACCAGCTTCCCCAGATGCCCGCCAGGATTGTAAAGACACTGGATGATTTAAACCGGCTGAAGGAAGAAGCCCGTCAAAACGTTAAGACGCGTCTGGCCCCTCTTTCTCCTGATGAGGCGGGGACGTATCCGGTGGATATAGACCGGCAGTTGATGCTCTGCGCCGGTTCCGGCTGCGTGTCCAGCGGCTGCGAAGCGGTCAGGGACGCCCTCATGGCGGAGATCGCCGAAGCTGGAATCGGAGACCGCAACAAGGTGGTGCAGGCCGGCTGTATCGGCTGCTGCACTGTGGGGCCGATCATGATGGTCTACCCGGAAGGGATCTTTTACCAGCATGTTTCTCCCAGAGATGTTCCTCAGATCGTGGAATCACATCTCCGGAACGGCCGGCCGGTAACCAAGCTGTTAAGGCCGAAGACCGGGGATAAAAAAGAAAAAGTCGCTCAGATTAAAGAGATAGATTATTTCAGCGCCCAGAAACAGAATGTTTTAAGCAACTGCGGTTTGATCGATCCCTCCCGGATCGAGGATTACATTGCTATGGACGGTTACCAGGGGCTTTATAAAGCCCTGAACGGCCTGAGCCGGGATGAGGTGATTGCCGAGGTGACCAAATCCGGCCTCAGGGGCCGGGGAGGGGCCGGCTTTCCCACCGGCAGGAAATGGGAGTTCGCCAAGAATTCGGCCGGTTCTCCCAAGTATATTATCTGCAACGCCGATGAAGGAGACCCGGGAGCGTTCATGGACCGGAGCGCTCTGGAGCGCGATCCCCACTCGGTTCTGGAAGGGATGATCGTCTGCGGCTATGCGGTCGGCTCCCCTCAAGGGTATGTGTATGTACGGGCGGAATACCCCCTGGCGGTCGAGCGCCTTCAAATAGCGCTGGACCAGGCCCGGTCTGAAGGACTTCTGGGAAAAAACATCCTGGGAAGCGGGTTCGATTTTGACGTGGAAATCCGGATCGGGGCCGGAGCCTTTGTCTGCGGAGAGGAAACCGCTCTCATGAACTCGATTGAGGGGCAGAGAGGGGAACCCCGGCTCAGGCCGCCCTATCCGGCGGTCAGCGGTTTATGGAAATGCCCGACCAATATCAATAATGTGGAGACCTTTGCCAATGTTCCCTATATCATCCGGGAAGGCGGGGAAGAATACGCTCAGTTGGGAACCACCGGCAGCAAAGGGACAAAAGTATTCGCCCTGGCCGGAGACGCGGTCAATTCCGGGTTATGCGAAGTTCCCATGGGAGCTACCCTGAATGAAATCGTGTTCGATATCGGCGGCGGTATTATCGGCGGCAGGAAATTCAAGGCCGCTCAACTGGGCGGCCCTTCAGGCGGCTGTATCCCGTCCCGATACGGCGATACCCCGATCGATTACGAGTCCCTCATAGAGCTGGGGGCGATGATGGGCTCCGGCGGCTTGATTGTCATGGATGAGGACACCTGCATGGTGGATATGGCCAAGTTCTTCATGGAGTTCGTCCAGGACGAGTCCTGCGGTAAATGCCCCCCCTGCCGGGCGGGCAGCAAGCGGATGCTGGAAATCCTTACCCGGATTTCCGAGGGAAAAGGCCGGATGGAGGATATCGATACCCTAAAGGTACTGGGAGATGAAATTAAAATCGCTTCTCTTTGCGGGCTGGGTCAGACCGCCCCAAACCCGGTGCTTTCCACTCTGCGTCACTTTATGGACGAATATGTGGGCCACTGCCAGGACAAACAATGCGTGGCCGGGGTCTGCAAGCCCCTGTTCCACTTCGATATAAACGACAGCTGCACCGGCTGCACGCTCTGCGCCCGTAAATGCCCGGTCGTCTGTATCGAAGGGGAAAAGAAACAGAAACATGTTATCGATCAGGCGGTCTGTACCAAATGCGGAAATTGTTATGATGTATGCAACTTCAAGGCGGTGGGAAAGGTTCCGGGGTCGGCAGAGAGAGAAGAAATGACCTTTTTATGATCCGAATAATTCGGAAATCATAGCCGAATAAATGTCTCATAAACCGTATAAGAAGCTTAAGAAAAAAATTAAAAAGGGGATCAAGAAACCGGTTAAAAAGCTGGCGGAAACGATTACCGGTGAAACCTGGGAAGCGTTGAAGCACGGCGACGGCGCCATCGCCAAAATAAAGAAACAAAAGAAAGAAATAAAGCGCGCCTTAAAAGGGGAAAAACACCACAATCATCATCACAAAAAACATCATCACGATAAACCACGTTCTTTGCCGACTGAGCGCCCCGCTCAACCGATAGATATCAACTCCCTCAAATCGGTCAAGAAAGGGATGAAAGAGCCCTGGTCGGCTCTGGTGGGGGGAATTGTCAAGGGCGAGGTCAGCCGGGAGCTGATCGATGATTTCGAGAGATTGAACCGGAGATTCAACGAGTTGCAGGCTCCCCCCTGGAACGTTCATATGCCGGAATACATGGAAAAGTTCGGGCGGTTTCTGGATGTTTTAAGAAAAAACGATCTGGTTGCCGCTAAAGCGCTGATAAAAACCTTGTCCGCCCAAAAATCCCATTGCCACGATTTGTATAAGAAATGAGGAGGCATTCCATGAGTTTTTCCTTTAACGCCAATGAAGTCTTTGAAATGGCTAAGCGGATCGAAAGAAACGGAGCCAGGTTCTACCGGCAGGCGGCCGGAATGATGTCCGATCCGTCGGTAAAACAACGGCTGTTGAAATTGGCTTCGATGGAAGATGGGCATGAGCTGATCTTTGAAAATATTGAGAAGGAGTTACTGCCCGGCGAGACGGAGGAAACGGTCTTTGACCCGGACGCCGAAGCGGCCGCTTACCTGAAGGCCCTGGCTGATCACCGGGTATTCATCCGGGAACCGGAAGCGCTCCTTAAAGGGAAAAACACGCTTAGGGAAATTCTTCAGGAAGCGCTCAAGTTGGAAAAGGAATCGGTCCTGTTTTATACGGGAATGAAGCTTCTTGTTCCCGAGAACCTGGGAAAAAAAGAGATCGAACTCCTTATTATAGAAGAAATGTCCCACATTGCCATGCTGGGAAAGGAACTGGGCGAATTAAAGCAGCAGTGAAAACGTTGGTAACCCGAATAATTCGGGCTCAGTAACAAGCATACTTGTATATCCCTTGTGAGATACTGTTTTCATGAAGATATTCCTGACAGGCGCGACCGGTTTTATCGGGGGGGAAACCCTTAGGCAATTGCTGGCCGCTGGTTTGCAGGTTCGCTGCCTGGTAAGACCGGAGCCGGGCCGGGTAATGGATTTCGAGGGAATCATTGAAATCTGCCCTGGAGATATAAACCAACCGGCGGCAGACTGGATGAAAGGTTGTGACGCGGTAATCAATTTAGTGGGAATTACCAGAGAAAATCCCTCCACCGGTCAGACATTTCAAAGGATTAATTTTGAAGGCGTTAAAAATCTCATAGAAGGCGCAAAAAAAGCCGGCATAAAGAGATTCATTCAAATGAGCGCCATGGGCGCCTGTGAAAAGGCCAATTCCACTTATCAGCACTCCAAATACCTGGCAGATGAGCATATCCGCGCCAGCGGCCTGGATTATGTGATTCTTCAACCGGGAATCGTATATGGCCCCCATGACAATACCATCAGTATCTTTAACCGGCTGATCCGCTGGCTGCCTTTCTTTCCTTTGTTGAAGCTGGCTTCCTGCCGTCTTCAGCCCATGGCGGCGTCTAATCTGGCGGAAGGGTTGGTGAAAGCGGCGGTTTCCGACCGGTTTCACCAGCTGACCATTGTCGCCGGAGGACCGGAAAAGTTTACCTTTGAACAAT
Source organism: bacterium (assembly GCA_046757225.1). Taxonomy (GTDB): domain Bacteria; phylum SZUA-182; class SZUA-182; order JBHHXV01; family JBHHXV01; genus JBHHXV01. The sequence continues at coordinate 1,297 of JBHHXV010000023.1, read as the reverse complement.
TCGTGGAATATCTGGGCCGCTTGCAAGACAAACAGCGGCCCATCTGGAAGAAACCCGGCTTTTTAATGGAACCGGCCGTCAGGATTTTGGAAAAATTCCCCTGGTTCCCTCTTAATGCGGATAAACTCCATATGCTCTTACATGATAATACGTGCGATCCGACCCCTTTCTTCAAAACCTTCGACATAGAGCCGATCGTTTTTTCCCGGCTGAAAGGTAAAGTACCGGTATAATGCTGTATATATTTATTACCGTTGATACGGAGGGCACAAACGGGAATGACCCTTTTGAACAACTCATTTTGGGAAAAACAAATAATAACGGCTATTGGGGCGTAGGCAAAATCATCGATTTAGCCGATCCGTTTGATTATAAGGTTACATTTTTTGTAGATGTCTATGAACAGAGCTTGTGGGGGAAAGAGGCCTTTAAAAAGCTTTGTCTCGACATTAAACAAAGAGGTCATGATGTTCAACTTCACGCTCATCCGGGATGGAGCGATTCAAAGCCGGTTGATTCGGAATATTTACAAAACCTCAAAAGAAAAAAATCAATGTACGATTGTAAAAGGGCGGGTATGTCTATGTATTCGTACGAAGACCAGATCAAAATTATAAAAGACGGTATTGAGATGATCGAAACATGGACGGGCAGGCGACCTGTAGCTTTCCGGTGCGGTGGCTATCACGTTAACGATGATACTATAAAAGCTTTATGTTCTTGCGGTTTGTTTATCGACAGTTCAATGTTCTGGAATAATTCCGACAGCAAGATAAATTGGAGTAAAAATAAAATAATTAAAAAGAAAGAAATGGTCGAAATACCGGTTACCCTGTTAGAGAAAGCTTACAGGTTAAAAATAGGAAAGATCAAGATTAAAAGAGCGACGGAATATTTAAAGACGGATATAAACTGGTTGTCTCTTGACGAACTTAAATCATATGTCCGCCAAGCTTTAAAACATAACCTTAAGGCAATGACCCTGTTTATGCATAGCTATTCATTGATAAAACCCGCTTCTAAGGATAAAATATGGAAAACTTTCGATCCTGATCATGAAGCAGCTGATAGATTAACAGACTTTTTTAAATTTTTAAAGAATCAGAAGAATATAAAAGTCCTCTCTGTCGAAGAATTCGCTTCTCTGTATAAAGACCAGCCTGATTTTTTTACCGGAAGTGACTATCTTCCTAAGATTGACTGTGAGTATGGTATAAGAGACAAGATAAAAGGCCTTGAATTGTTTTAACCCGAATAATTCGGGAATCATAGCAAAGCAGATGATATGTTGTTGAAA
>JBHHXV010000022.1:0-16163 GCA_046757225.1 bacterium | reverse complement strand
TTCCCTTCAACTTTTCTGGGCTAACAAATTTTGTATGGACGTTGGCCTAATTCAAAGTATAGGAATTTCAAAGTTGCCCATCATATTGCTCAATTACCAGCCTGCGCTTGTGAACGAAGTGAGCCAGCAGGCGCCAATTGCAAGAGTGCTTATGTCAGGTTTTGCCTGAACATGCTATGTTCTTTTCTGGGGTCTGGCAAATGTCAGCCAAGTTTATGAATAGGCCGGGTTAAGGAACTCGTTGATAAAACTAAAAACACCTGGTAATACATGAAGATAACAGGTAATCTGCCCTAATGTTTCACGTGAAACATTAGGGCTTTCTTTCGTTGGATTTGATAGGTATAAAAAAAAGGTTTCTTGACTATCTTGCCGGGGTGCTGGGGCTTTCCCGTAAAACGATCGATTCCTATTCGGGTGATCTCGATCAATTCTTAGGGCTTTTTTTTGCTGGCGGAGCCGAGATCGATAAAAGAGCCCTTGAAAACCTGGACCCGATAATCTTTCTCTCTTATCTTGCCGTTCAAGGCCTGAAACCAAGGAGCCAGGCCCGTAAAATATCAGCGTTAAAAAGTTTTTATCGTTTTCTGGAGTTGGAGCGGCTGGTCACTGCCAACCCTTTTTCCAAGGTCTCCTCAGGTGGCGGCGGCTTTCATTCTCTGCCCCGTTTTCTCGGCATTGACCAGGTGGACAGATTGTTGGCTCAGCCTGATACGGCCACTGTTTACGGAATGAGAGACCGGCTGGCTCTGGAGCTTCTTTATGCAACCGGGTTGCGGGTTTCGGAGCTTTGCTCTTTAAAGCTTTCCGATATCGACCGGGCAAGACAGGTTTTGTTTTGCCGGGGAAAGGGAGGAACCGACCGCTTCTGCCCCTATGGCGGGAGCGCTGACAGAGCCTTACGCAAATATCTGGCTGAGGGCCGGCCTGGTCAGGACAGATATCACAGCGAATACCTGCTGTTGAACAGGTTCGGGAATAAGCTTTCCCGTCAGATGATCTGGAAGATAATAAAGCGGTATGGCGCCCAGGCTGATATCTGTGATATCTCCCCCCATACCCTCAGGCACAGCTTCGCTACCCACCTCCTGGAAAGAGGAGCCGATATCAGGGTGGTGCAGGTATTGTTGGGGCACAGCAGTATCAGTACCACCCAGATTTATACCCATGTAAGACCGGAGCACCTCAGACAGGTGATCGAAAAATACCACCCCAGGGCATAACTTAAAATGAAAGAATCAATAATAGCCGATTTAAATGTTCAACAACAGGAAGCGGTCACCCATTCCGACCGCCCCCTGCTGATTCTGGCCGGGGCCGGCACGGGAAAAACCAAGGTGCTGGTCCATCGAATAGCGTATCTGTTAAACAACCATAAGGTTTCTCCCTATAACATACTCGCTCTAACCTTCACCAATAAAGCGGCTTCTGAAATGAAGGAGCGGGTTGAGAGCATGAATAATTGCCATCACCCTGACCTGATTATCAGCACGTTTCATTCATTATGCCTCAGGGTGCTCAAGTGGGAATCAAGGAACATTTCCTATTTAAATCCCGGTTTTGGCATCGCCGATAGTAAGGACCAGCAAAGCATCGTCTCGAAATTAATAAAACAACTCTCTTTATCAGATAACAAAATCAAACCGAAAAGTGTCAGGGAAGCGATCTCCCGCTACAAAAGAGCGGGGCTGCTACCGGCTGAGGTTTTACCGGATAGCGCCTCTGAAGAAGACGTGCTGAAGATTTACCTTGAATACCAGAAATTCCTGTCCGACAGTAATTTATTGGATTTTGACGACCTGATACTCTTTACCAATCGGATGTTTCGAGAATCAGCCGTTATCCGGGATAAATATAGAAAACGCTGGAAACATTTGCTGATAGATGAATACCAGGATACCAACGCCTCCCAGTTTCAACTGATCGAGAATCTTTGCGGTCCATCTGGAGCCAATCTTTGCGTGGTGGGAGACGAGGATCAATCGATCTATGCTTTCCGGGGAGCGGAATTAAAAAACATTCTCAACCTCGACCAGGTATACAGCGATTTAAAGGTCGTAAAGCTGGAAGAAAACTACCGGTCAACCGTAAACATTATATCCGCCGCTACGGAAATGATAGGCTCCAACCGGCTGCGACTGGGAAAAAAGCTGTTTACCAATAATGCTGTCGGCTCGAAAATAGTAAAAGCGGTATTTCCTAATGACCGGGATGAGTCGTTGTTTGTAATAAGAAATATTGTCGATTTTCATAAAAACAATGAAAGCTTGGATAACATCGCTATTCTCTACAGAACTAACGATCAATCCCGGTCATTTGAGGATGCCTGCCGCTCTTACGGTATTCCCTATAAAATTATCGGCGGGCTGCGGTTTTACGACCGCAAAATCATCAAGGATTTTCTGGCCTACCTGAGGCTTCTCGTCAATCGAGATGACCGGGCGGCTTTTCTTAGAATTATCAATTTCCCCCCCAGAGGGATCGGGAAAAAAAATCTAGAAAAAATTATTGGCTATGCTCAAGAAAACGGCAGAAATTATTATGAGGCACTGGACAGCCTTTCAATGGCCGGCGGGTTTTCCCAAAAAATTAAGGCCGGAACAGATAAATTTCTTAATATATTTACCCATGACTATACTTACTTAAACGCGACTGAATTCTTTAATCAAATACTTGAGGAAAGCGGTATAAAGGAATTACTGGAAAATGATTCCAGCCAGGAAAGCACAGAACAGATGGCGCATTTAGCACAACTTTTAGTCAGTTTTGAGTATTTTTTTAAAACATGCAGCTCTGATAACATTCAGGAAACCGTCAGGGAGTTTATGGAATCGATTACCTTGGACTCCACTGTCGAAGAATTTGATACGAGCAAGGGAGTTTTGAATTTGATGACCGTCCACTGCGCCAAGGGATTGGAATTTGAAACCGTGTTCATAACCGGCCTCGAAGAAGGAATTTTTCCCTATCAATATCAAAACAGCAATGATAATGAAGAAGAGGAAAGGCGCCTCTTTTACGTGGCCATGACCAGGTCGAAAAAAAGGTTGTATCTTGTACGCGCCAGGACCAGAAGCGTTTTCGGAAAAAGGCAATATTTCCGGCCATCAAAATTCCTGGATGAAATCTCCGGTGATTTCTCAACTGAATTGTTACAGGCGCCTTGAAAAAGGCCTTTTCGCCCAAGCTCTGCGTTATGCTCAAAATTTAATCCTCAGAATATTACGTATATGCCTGCGGTTAAAATTTTCGCAAGCCTTGATCTTGAACGAAAATTCTCATTTTTCCAGCCCGAATAATTCGGGAATCATAACAGGCGAACAGGTATCGATTTGAAAAGTGAGACTTTTTATCGGTTTCCAGTAAACTTTTTTTACCAACAAATTCTCTTGGGACGTTGGCCTGATCCCTTTATCGATATAGGGTCCGGCAAAGGTAGCTCAAGTTTAATAGTCCGGGCTGAGCAGAAGAATTGGTTTGACCCGAATTATTCGGGTTCACACTTTTTATTTATTATGTTATTTTTAAAATAGGGTCAATGTTTGCTGATGGGGGATATATTGATGAATAGAACTAATAAAAGAACTCTTTATTTCATCTTATCCGGTTTATTGTATATAATTATCCTGACAAGCACCATATCGATGGCCGCTCAGGAAGGTTATCAAGGCCATAAAGACGGATATTACTGGACCAGCATGGGGCATGTAGGCAGGTTTCATTTTACCGATGGGTACACGGAAGCCCTGGAAGTTCTCGACAGTCAGGATTGCAAATTAAAAGCCTTGTCCGTGGTTAAAGGGCTGGAGCGCAATGAGCTGATCCACGGTTTGGATATACTCTATGCAAACTATGAGAACAAGGAAATACAGCTTCATGTCGCTTTTTATATAGTCTCCATGAGAATCAGGGGAGCCAGGGAAGAGGATATTCAGCGGGCGATATTGAAAGCCCGTAAGGACACCGGTACAATAGTGGAAATATATATGCCGCCTTCGGCGAAACAAAGAAAGCAATAAATTTCGGCTATGCACTGTGAACTGAACCCTCATGCTTCATCCTGCAACTGCACTTACGAGGTATGCGAACGAAAGGGACACTGCTGCAAGTGCCTCCACTATCATCGGGAAAGAAACGAACTTCCCGCCTGCTTTTTTCCTGACGATATTGAGCGGGAATATGACCGTTCAGTAACTTGTTTTATTCGCATGCAGAAAAAAAGATAACAGACATTCCTCCATATTCTACCTTATGCAATCCTCCACGCTCCTGGAAGCTATCCGTATCACCTTAACCGCTGACAATCATGATCCCTTCTCTGTGTTAGGGGCTCATCCGTCTGTTTGCTCCGGCAAAACCGGGATAGTTGTCAGGGCTTTTATCCCCGGCCTGGCCTCCCTCAAGCTCTGCCCGACCGGCCGGTCTTCCCACCGTTATGAAATGAATCTGCTCGATGAAGCCGGGTTTTACGAACTGTTCCTGCCTGAGCGGCGTTTACCGTTTAAGTATCGACTGGCCGCCACTTTTCCTGACGGACGTCAGGAAATTTTCTTTGATCCCTATTCATTTCCTCCGCTGATATCCGATTTTGATCTCCATCTTTTTTCAGAAGGGGCCCATAACCATATTTACAGTCGCCTGGGAGCGAATTTCATAGAGGTGGAAGGGGTCAGGGGGGTTCTGTTCGGGGTCTGGGCGCCCAACGCCAGGCGGGTAAGCGTGGTCGGCGATTTCAACGCATGGGACGGCCGCCGCCATTCCATGCGCTGCCGGGGAGATTCCGGTGTCTGGGAAATCTTTATTCCGGAACTGGAACCGGGAAGCCTGTACAAATTCGAGCTGAAAACTCAACCCGACCGGTATTTTTTAAAAAGCGACCCCTATGCCCGTTACTGCGAACTTCGTCCTCAGACCGCTTCCCGCACCTATGATCTTTCCCTATACCGGTGGTCGGATGATGCCTGGATGAAAAAACGCCCCCAAAGCGACCCCCTGAAGCAGCCTCTTTCCGTTTACGAGGTTCATCTGGCCTCCTGGATGCGGGGTGAGGACAAGCGCTATCTGAATTACCGGGAGCTGGCCGAAAGACTGGTGGAGTATGTATTGCTGATGAGCTTTACCCATATAGAGCTGATGCCGGTGGCCGAGCACCCTCTTGATGACTCCTGGGGATATCAGGTCACCAGCTATTTCGCTCCCTCCAGCCGGTTCGGCACCCCGGACGATTTCCGCTATCTGGTGAATTTATGCCATCAAAACGATATCGGGGTTATCATTGACTGGGTGCCGGCTCATTTCCCCAAAGACTCCCACAGCCTGACCAATTTTGATGATACCTGTCTCTACGAGCACGCTGACCCCCGCCAGGGGGAGCACAATGACTGGGGAACCATGATTTTCAATTACGACCGGAACGAAGTCCGCAACTTTCTCACGAGCAACGCCCTCTTCTGGTTCGAGCATTACCATATCGACGGTATCCGGGTGGACGCGGTCGCTTCCATGCTTTATCTGGATTACAGTAGGAAAGAGGGGGAATGGATACCCAATCAATACGGCGGCCGGGAAAACCTGGGAGCGATCTCCTTCCTCAAATCTTTAAACGAACAGATTTTCAAGTATTTTCCCGGAGTTCTTACCATCGCCGAGGAATCGACCGCCTGGCCGGGGGTATCCAAGCCGCCTTACACCGGAGGACTCGGTTTCAATTTCAAGTGGAACATGGGCTGGATGAACGATATCCTCGAATATTTCCAGAAAGACCCGCTATACCGGAAATACCACCATAATAACCTGACCTTTGCCTTGATGTACGCCTTTTTCGAGAACTTTGTGCTGGTTTTGTCTCACGATGAAGTGGTGCATGGCAAGCGTTCTTTGCTGGAAAAAATGCCGGGGGACGACTGGCAGAAATTCGCCAACCTGCGCCTGCTGCTGGCCTACATGTACTCTCAGCCGGGAAAGAAACTGCTTTTTATGGGAGGAGAGTTCGGCCAGAGGAATGAATGGATTCATGACCGGAGCCTGGACTGGGACCTGCTCCGCCATGAACCCCATCAAGCCCTGCAACGTTTTTGTTATGATTTGAACCGTTTGTATCGAGCCGAACCCGCCTTCTGGGAGCTTGATAGCTCTCCCGAAGGTTTTCAATGGATCGACTGCCACAACTGGGAACAGAGCGTGATCTCTTTCATCAGAAAAGGCCGGGAAGATTACCTGATTATGATCTTTAATTTTACCCCTGCCCTTTACCATGATTATCGCATGGGGGTTCCGGAAAACCGCCCCTATCAGCGGATATTGAACAGCGACCGGAAAATCTATGGGGGAAGCGGTTCGCCCTGCCCTGCTGAAATCAGGGCTGAAGAGTTATCCTGGCAGGGTTTTCCCGCATCTGTGACCTTGACCGTCCCCCCTCTGGGAGGTTTGATTCTGAAACCATGTTGAATATTGGCCCAGCCCCCAGGATTCTGGTTATCTCCCTGCCGGGGATGGGAGATACCATCAATACTACTCCCCTGTTCGCTTTGCTGAAAAAACACCGTCCCCGGGCGGAAATCTCGGTGATGGTAATGTATAAAGGCACCGCCGAACTGCTGGAAAAAGATCCGAATATCAATGAGGTGATTTTCTGGCCGTTTATGCAGGAAACCGCCTTTAATTCCTTGAAATTCATGTGGAAGATCAGAAAAAAAAGATTTGACGTCTCGATGCTCTCTTACCCGTCCAACCGCCGGGAATACAACCTTATCTCCTTCCTCAGCGGCGCTCCGGTCAGAATCGCCCATCGTTATAACCACCTTTTTTATGACAGCCTGGGTTTTATGAATACCGATCTGGTGGATGAAGATGATACTATCCATAATGTGGAGGAAAACGTCAAGCTGTTTTCCGTATTGGGAGGGCAGGCCGCTGTCTGGGACAAACCCCGGGTTTTTACGGGTGAAGATGATTCGGCATGGAGCGAGGCCTGGATCAGGGAAAACCGGCTTAAAGGGGAACCGCTGTTCGGAATTTCCCCGGGAAACGCCCTCTTAAAGAATCATATCCGGCGGAGATGGGATAAGGATAAGTTTATCCAGGTGGGACGATTCCTGGTAAAACAATATTCCGCTAAGATTCTGCTGTTCGGGGGGCCTAAAGAGAAAGAACTGAAAGAATATATCGTCCGGGGAATCGGTGATGCCGCCTTTAACGTGGCTCCCGCTACCATGCCTCAGACCGCGGCCCTGACGAAAGAATGCAAAATCTTGATTACTAATGATTCAGGGCTTATGCACACAGCTTCGGCCGTTGATGTTCCTACAGCGGCCATATTCGGCCCCACCAATATTCATGGATTATATCCCTATCGGATGAAGCACCGGATAATTAGCCTGGATCTGGATTGCTCGCCCTGCTTCGTTAATTCCAAAAGACCGCTTTCCTGCCATAAATACGGCGATTACCGCTGTATTACCGGCATTACCGTGGAAATGGTTTTACAGGGAGTCAGGGAATTAATGAACCCGAATAAATAAGGAGGGATTATCATTTTTCGTGATTTGATTTTTATTGTGTCGGCTGAACCGGATTGGCCGATCCTGTACGCTTCTCCGGAAACCGGGAAGGTAACCGGCCGTTCTCCTGATAAATTGCAGGGTAAGCCGTTCTCCTGCCTGCTCTCCGGCAGTATCGACCCGTTTATGCAGAGAATACAGTCTGTTTATCAAGAGAAATCATCATGTGAAGGTATTCCGTGTACACTGACTGACAGGGTTAAATACGCGGCCTGCCTGGAGCCGGTAACCGCCCTTTGGAAAACCACTCCCCTGATAGTAATCCGGCTTACTGATAAATCCTCATTTTCCCTTCTCTCTATAAAAAAAGAACGGGATGAACAACATAAGCAGCTGCTCCACGCGTATGATGAGCTACAAAAAGCCCAGAGCCGGCTGATTCAATCGGAAAAACTGGCGGCCACCGGTAAACTGGTCGCTTCCATCGCCCATGAGATCAATAACCCTATGTACGGTATTCAAGGGTGCTTGAAAAGCATTATCAAAAACAAGAGCCTATCGGAGACAGACCGTAATTTCACGAAATTGGCTATTAAAGAGACCTATAGGATCAGCAACCTGATCCGGCAGTTGCAGGATTTTCATAAGCCCGGTGAGAGCGAGATGGCCCTGTGTGACCTGCACGAATTGCTGGAAAATGTTCTGCTTTTCAATAAAAGTTATCTGAATTCCCAAAACATCAAATTAATAAAACAGTTCTCTTCTCAGCCCATCAAGCTGAACGTAATCGAGGATCAGATAAAACAGGTGGTAACCAACCTGATTTCCAATGCGGTCAAGGCGATGCCCAATTCGGGAACCCTGATAATTCAGACCGAGTGTGAAGACCGGTTCGCTAAAATATGCTTTGGGGATACCGGCCATGGAATTTCCGAAAGGAATCTGCCCCATATCTTCGAGCCGTTTTTTACCACTGGCAAAAAGGTAAAAGGGGTGGGTCTGGGGCTTTCGGTGGCTTACGGCATCATAAAAAAGCACAAGGGTAAAATAGAGGTAACCAGCCTGAAGAATCAGGGCACGACCTTCACCATCCTGCTGCCGGTTTAACTTACGGCTGGTATTCAGCTCTCAACTGGCCGCAGGCGGCCTCGATATCCGCCCCCCTGCTTTCCCGGATAATCGGAGTAAGCCGGTGCTGTCTGGCCAGGATAGCCCGAAACCGGTCTATCTTTTTTTCCGGTGACTGCCTCAAGGAACCGCGGGGGTCGGCATGATAGGGAATCAGGTTCAGGCGGCGGCTGATTCCTTTGGCCATAGCCGCCAGTTTCAGGGCGTCGCCTTCCCCGTCATTCAGCCGGTCAAACAGAATATACTCGAACATGATAGTTTTCCGCCGCTGTCCGGGAAAACAGTGTAAAGCCTCCAGCAACTGTTCCAGCGGGTATTTCCGGTTGATCGGCATTAATGTATCCCGCAGCTGATTGGTTACGGCGTTTAAAGAAACCGCCAGGTTGGGCCATGATCCTTCGGCCTGGTTGTCCTTTACGAACCGCTTTATCTGGGGAACCAGACCGGCGGTGGAAATGGTTATCTTCCGGAGCGGCAGGGCGATTCCATAATGGCTGGCCAGAATCCTGACCGCCTTACGCACATTATCGTAATTCAAGAAAGGCTCGCCCATCCCCATAAAAACCGCGTTGGTAATTTTCTGCCCGCTTTTTTCCTCCATTCCCAAAAATTGTCCCACGATTTCGCCGGGAGTGAGGTTTCTGGTAAATCCCAAGGAGGCGGTCCTACAGAAAACGCAGCCCAGTTGACAACCGACCTGGGAGGAAAGACAGGCGGTAGTCCGGCCTTCATGAAAGATCAAGACCGATTCCACCATCCGGCCGTCATCGAACCGGAACAGGTATTTCCGGGTGCCGTCCGACGAGATCCGTTCGGTTACGGGAGCGTACCGGCTGAAACCGCTGATCCGGGTCAGCTTTTCCCGCAGACCCTTGGAAAGATCGGTCATCGGCCCGAAAGAGCTTACCCTGGCCTGATAAAACCACCTGAACAGCTGCCGGGCCCGGTACGGCCCCTCTCCCAGGTCTTTAAAGAATTCTTCCAGACTCTTTATATCTAAATTTTCCAGCCTTATCCGCATAACTTATGACTGACAGACTGGGCAGAAGAAAACCGAGCGGCCGCTGAATTTATTTCGCTCTATGGGGATGGCGCAATTCGGGCATGGCTCCCCTTCCTTCTTATACACCCTCAAAAACCGTTGAAACCCCCCGGACTCGCCCTCTACCCTCATGTAATCGGAAAAAGTGGTTCCACAGCATTTTATGGCCTCTTTCAAGACCTGGACGATTTCCCGGTGAAGGAATTCTATCTGGCAGCCGGTCAGGGAGTTGGCCGGAGACAAAGGATGCACCAGCGAGCGAAACAGGATTTCCGAAGCGTAGATATTGCCGATCCCCGCCACCACGGTCTGATCCAGAAGCCAGTCCCTGACCGGCCGGCCGGACTTGACCGCCTGGGCTTTCAGGTAAGCGGGGGTAAAATCCGGGGAATGCGGCTCCACCCCCAATTTTTCCAACTCGGGAACCCGGGAATCGGGATTATATAATTTCCAGACCCCCAGAGCCCGCAGATCATGGTAATGAAGGGAGTCTCCCCCGGAAAAACGGAATACTATCCTGGTATGTCTGCCTGTCTCTCCTTTATCGGCAAAATAAAGAAACCGACCGGTCATTCTCAAGTGGCACAAAAGCAGGCCGCCGTTGTTTAAGAGCAGCTTTATATATTTGGCTCTCCGTTCCACGCCGGAGATGCTTAGGCCGGTTATTTCCCGGGATAATTCCGAGGGTGAGGAAGGCGGCTTGATAATCTGGGCCCGCAAGATCTCCGCCCCGGTTATTTTCTTGTTCAGAACCGTCCGGCGCAGCCCCCGGCAGATGGTTTCCACTTCCGGTAATTCAGGCACACCCGGCTTCTTTCAACAAGGGAAAACCTTGTTCTTCTCTGGCTTTGACGTAGTTTTCGGCTGAAAGCCTGGCCAGGGCTCTCACCCGGGCGATATAGCGGGTCCGTTCGGCAACGCTGATCACTCCCCGGGCATCCAGCAGATTAAAGGTATGGGAGCATTTCAGGCAGTACTCGTAACCGGGAATCACCAGGCGCTCCTCCAATAACCGGCGTCCCTCTTTTTCATATTGATCGAACAGGGTCAACAGCAGGGAGGTGTCGGCCGACTCAAAATTATACCTGGAGCCTTCCCGCTCGTTCTGCCTGAACAGATCCCCGTATTTAATCCCGCCTTCCCAGACCAGGTCGTATACATTGTCCTGCTGCTGCAAGTACATGGAGATCCGTTCTATCCCATAGGTAAGCTCTACGGAAACCGGTTTGAGGTCGATTCCCCCGGCCTGCTGAAAATAGGTGAACTGGGTAATCTCCATCCCGTCCAGCCAGACCTCCCAGCCCAGGCCCCAGGCCCCCAGGGTGGGGGATTCCCAGTCATCCTCCACAAACCGGATATCATGCGCCAATGGGTCGATGCCGAACCGGACCAGACTTCCCAGATAAAGCTCCTGGATATCCAGAGGAGAAGGCTTGATAACCACCTGATACTGAAAATAGCGCTGGAGGCGGTTGGGGTTTTCCCCGTACCGTCCGTCGGTCGGCCGCCGGGAGGGCTGCACATACCCCACCTTCCAGGGCTCCGGCCCCAATACCCGCAGAAAGGTATCCGGGTGAAAGGTACCAGCTCCCATCTCCAGATCGTAGGGCTGCTGCAACAAACACCCCTGCTCCGCCCAATAGCCGTTTAAGGTGATAATTAATTCCTGGACTGTCATACTTCTCTTTATTATGTTTCTATGTTTACAATTTTTTTGTCATTATGAATTTTAGATCCATGACCACTGGCTTGAAAGACAAAGGTAATTCCTTCAAGTTTGATCTTATGGACTACTCCAGGAGGAACAATCAAAGCTCCATTTGAAACTTTTAAAGTCTTTTTTTCGTTTTTGTCAATATAGGTGATTTCTATGGTTGAATATGATGCGAATATTTCATATACATTCTTATGAACATGAAATTCTTGTTTTGATCGACTATTGGCGATTGAAAACTGAAAAGTGTCTTCTTCATTGGGAAGCAATTCTTTGCTTTCTATGTTTCCGCCATGTTCGTCAAAAGACCACTTACTATTTCTCCATTCTTTTTCGTGGAATTGCTCGTAAACTTTTTCCGCAATTAATTTGAGGGGTTTTTCTCCCATCCGGTTAAGACAGGAATCCAAATCATTCATCTCAGCAATTAGCGGAACTGTGTAAGAAAAGGTTTTACTCATTTTTATCTCCGCTTGTAAAAATTAGAAAAGGGTATTTTTCATCAGACAAATTTTTAATCTTCTTTTTCATTTTTACACAAACATTGAAGCCAAATGAAAGAACTGCCGTCAATATAATAACAGCAAATAATATACCCAATTTAAGTTTCAATATCAGCCAACCAACCAAAATTCCTGCAATAAAAAAATAAATAAATACAATTATGCCCTGTACGGGAAAGAAATCGAAAGGAAAAGGAAAATTGTAAAAATCTTTTTTTAACTCTATTCCTAATTTTAATTCACATTGTTTTATTACCAGCATTTTTCGATAGAATATAAACCAATGACTAATACTTATATAGGCTCCCATTCCACATGCTACCAACCCCAAAACAACCATTAACAAATACAAAGAGTTATTATTATCTGGGATTTTAAAAAGAATATAAAAAATACCGGCAATTAAAATTAGAATTTTCCAATCTTGATTACGAGAATGGTGGATATCCGCCCAGTGGATTTTTATATACTCAATTAAATCTTTATCTTCCATAATATTAAGTAGTATTACTTTTTCTTAATATCTTTCACGGAAACCGCACAGCGGAAACCGACCTTGGAGTAAGCCCGGTCAGGATTTCCCAGCCCGCGGTACGCCCCTCTGTAAAAATATTTCAGGTAATAATGGCCGTCATCGCTGACATAATGAAACCCCCGGCAGACCTTGTTCTTTTTTCCGTAATCAGCATCCGGATTACCATTGCCTTTATAAGGGAGATACCAGCTCGATGTCCATTCGGAAACATTGCCCACCAGATCATACACCCCTTCCGGGGTGCAGTCAAAAAATAAATCGCCCGCTTCGTGGAGCCACTTCAATTCCTTTAACTCAAGAGCCGGTATTTTATCTCCCCAGGGGAACCGCCTGCCGCTTGCTCCTCTGGCCGTCCGTTCCCACTCGGCCTCGGTCGGGAGCCGTTTGTTCATCCATCCTGCATAGGCCTCAGCGTCCTTATAGGTAACCCCGAAAACCGGGAACCCGGCCCGTTTGACGAAATCGATATTACCCCAGTCCCGGGGTTTCGGGCAGCCGGTGGCGTCCAGGAATTTTTTATAATCCCCGAAGGTCACCTCGAACCGGTCGATATAAAAAGCCTCAAGAGATACTTTATGCTGGGGAATTTCATTGGCATAGGGGGTTTTATCGAAGCCGTAGGCTCCCTCATAAGATTTTTCCCCGGAGATAACGGTTCCCATCACGAATTCTCCGGCCGGGATATAGACCATGCCGGGAATTTCCGGCGGTTTCCGGTTAATTCGGGATTTATCGCCTGAGGGGGAGCAGGAAAGTAAAAGTAGCAGTAGACATGGCGCTAAGCCCCAACGGCTCATTTTGCCTGCTTTTTTAACAGTTTGAACCGGTCAAGCTGCTCGTCCGTAAACAGGGACTTGGTTTTGATAAGGTGGGTCACATAATTTTCCGCTACTTTTTTCTTTAAATCGGAAATTTGATTGACTAAAATCTTGATTCGCGAAATGTTGAACGGTTCGTTTTCAATGAGTTCGGAAAATTCCACTTCCGCCACTTTCAGTTCGGCGGTAAGCCTGATCCGGGCGGCCCGGTATTCCTTTACGGTCTTTTGCAGTATTTTTTCTTTGGCTGGACGAAGATTCAACCGGGCGGCCAGTTTTTCGTAAAAAAACAGGGGATTTTCCGGGGTGTCCCCGGAAGCCCTCAGGCTCACCGTTTTCATCATGCCGCAGATAATTACCAGGGCGGCGATAGCCGCTGTTTTCTTTGTCCTGGAGGATAAGGCATTCATTATAACAGCCGGGCGGCCAGTTCGGCCAGTTCTGACCGCTCACCTTTGGCCAGGGTCACGTGTCCGGCGATCGGTTCGTTCTTGAAATGCTCGATGACATAGGAAAGCCCGTTGGAGACCGAATCTATATAAGGGTTGTCAATCTGAAAGGGGTCTCCGGTGAGGACGATTTTGGTGTTTTCCCCCGCCCTGGTGATAATGGTTTTTATTTCGTGGTGGGTCAGGTTCTGGGCCTCGTCCACCAGCATGTACTGATTGGGCATGCTGCGGCCTCTGATATAGGTGAGGGGCTCAATCTCGATCAACCCCATATTCTGCATCTCGGCGAACTGGTCGCCCTGCTTCTTTTTCGCTCCTCCCATCAGCAGCTCGATATTATCGAAGATCGGTTTCATCCAGGGATTAAGTTTTTCTTCCACATTGCCGGGAAGGTATCCCAGATCCTTGCCCATGGGAAATATGGGCCGGGAAACCAGCATCTTGGCGAAGGCCTGCTCGTCAGTGACCTTATACAGCCCGGCAGCGAGAGCCAGCAGGGTCTTGCCGGTACCGGCTATGCCGCTGAGGGTTACCAGCCGGATGGAATCGTCCAGCAGGAGGTCCATGGCGAACCGCTGTTCGGAATTGCGGGGTTTTAAATCCCAGACCTCTCCTTGGGCCAGCGCCCGGATTTCATTCTTGTCCGCCTGATAGCGGCCCAAGGTTTCCTGTTCGGGGGAGGTTGACAACCGTACACAGATATTGGGCGGGCCGTCCCTGAAATCAGCCGTGGAAAAACTTCCCTTTTCCCGGAACTCCTTTGCCTGTTGTTCACTGATAGACAGTTCCATTGTACCGGTGAACAGTTCCGTGACGTTTTTTGTTACATGAGAGCTTTCAAAGTCTTGAGCGGTCAGGCCCAGGGCGTCCGCTTTGATTCTAAGGTTGAAATCCTTGGTCACCAGGATGACCGGCCGCTCATCCCGCTTCTGCAAATGCAGGGCGGTGGCCATTATCTTGTTGTCATTGTTCGTGGTCAGTTTGGGGTAATCGTCTTTCAGGGAGAAACTCTCTCCGGTATCGATGCGCAGCAGACCGCCTGTTTCCAGACGAACTCCCTTGTCCAGCCGGTTCTGTTTCCGCAGGGCATCCAGAGACCTGGATATCTGGCGGGCGTTCCGGCCTATATCGCTCAAGTCTCTTTTGAAATTATCCACCTCTTCTATCACCGTGAGCGGGATGATAAGATTGTTGTCCGCAAACATGAAAATACTGTTCGCGTCAGCCAACAATACGGTGGTATCCAGTACGAAATCCTTAATCATCGGACTTTATTGAGAAAAAAAAGATTATCATGAGTTGAAAAAGAACAGAGAGTTGAAGTGGGGTCAATCGTCTTCCATAAGAAATCTGAAACCGATGTTATCCGCTTTAAAACCAGGGTCGGCGCAGCATCGCTTGCTCACCCGCATGGCATTGCCATTGTCTTTCCATGACCCGCCCCTGATAATCTTCTTTTTTCCCGAAGAGGGGCCTTGCGGGTCCGTATAAGAAGAAACCGTATAATAATTTTTATCATACCAGTCCTGGCACCATTCCCAGACATTTCCGGCCATGTTGAACAGGCGGTAAGGGCTGGTGCCGAACTTGAAATTGCCGACCCCGCAGGTGCGGCGGGAGCGATTTTCATTGTTGTTGCAGCGGTCCAGCTCCCAATTATTTCCCCAGGGGTATTTCCGGTCATCCGTTCCCTTGCCCGCTTTCTCCCACTCCGCCTCAGTAGGCAGCCGAAAAGTAAACCCCTTTTTCTGGGAAAGCCAGGCGCAGTACGCATTGGCATCATCCCAGCCAATCCCGACCGCCGGTTGTTTCTTCTTGCTGAAATCCTTGTTATCGAAAAAGGCCGGCTTTTCATGTCCGCTCTCTTCCACAAACAGAGCGTATTCGGCGTTGGTCACCGGGTAGCGGCACATCCAGAACGATTTTACGTAAACATCGTGTTTCGGTCTTTCTTCCGGGTATTTATTGCTTCCCATAATGTATTCGCTCATCGGTATCAGGACCAGGTTAAGCTCATTCAGGTCTTCTATTATTTCTATGCTGTGCTTTTTCAACAGAGCGGTCTGTTTGTAATTGATTTTCCGGTAATTTTCCACGGATAAGACAATCGCCCCGGTCTGATACCCGCACATGGGGCAGGAAATCCACTCGGAATGAAGAGAGTATCCGCAGTTCTGACAGGGAAAAGACTGCAAAATGCTATAGACATCTTCCCCGCAGGATGGACAGACATTCCACGAACTGCATATCGGTTTTTTGCATTTTTTACAGGTGGGCATCCAATTCTCCCCTGCCTCACAAATCAGGCATTCATTCGCCATTATTATAGTCTACATTAAATTGTTTACCGGTTTTTGTCAAGGGAAGATTATAGTATATATTAAATTGTTTTCCCTGCCCGGTCGACCGGCATCTCCTGTACCCGAATAATTCGGGAATCATAACCAAGCAATCGTTATCTTGTTGAAATCAGAA
>JBHHXV010000021.1:0-16856 GCA_046757225.1 bacterium | reverse complement strand
TTCACCCGAGAACGGCGAAACCCGGCTGACTGATTACTTCGATCGTTTGATTATAAAAAGGATACCATTGACCAGGACGATCAGCAGAGGAACCATGAAGATATTGCCCAGACGGAACCAGAGCTTACCGCTTTCGGAGATCCGGTTTAACGGCCTGGAGGTATCGGTCTTGGCCCGGATAGCCAGCAACTCTTCTCCGGAATTCAGCCAGTCCATGAGATTCAGAAAAAAGACGGCGTTGGAGGGATAATTTCGGATTATGTTGTTCAGCAGCAGGTTGGAATTGCCGATAACCGCCAGGTGAGTGGGCCGGCTCTTGTTTCGGCTGATATCCTCAGCCAGGACGCCGGGGGGGAGTGAGTCTTTTTCAAAAAAGCTGTCGAACTCTCCGCCGATTACCGCCGCTAAAAGGCTGGACCCGGTTCCGGTTCCCGGTCTGGGGTTATAATGAGATTTGGGCGAGAAATCCTCGCCGGTCATCATTTCGCTCCAGGAGTTTTTACTGGAAAAAGCCAGCCGGAAGACCGATTTTCCCTTTAATTTATCCCCGGATAACGCCAGAGGCGAGGTCCAGGGAAGCACCAACGATTCCAGCCGGCTCATCACCGGGTGGCTGCGGTCCATAAAGGGGCTGGTCACCAGCGGCCACAGGGGATAAGCCGATCTTACCTGGCGGCCGCCGACATTAAAAGCCGCGTTGGCGTTGGTTCCGTCCAGGACTGTTCTTTCCTTGATTTCCACCCCGAAATGTTTTAAATAGTTCAAGACCCCGCTCTGCTGCTTTCTGGTAAACATGCCGTCTCCGGTAAAGGCCACGGTATCCACCAGCCAGACCGTCTTTCCCCCTTTCATGATAAACTGATCGATTGCCGCCAGGTTATCATTGCTTACCTCGGTAGGCCGGACAATTACCAGGGTGTCGATCTTCTCCGGCACCTTTTGTTTGTCTTTCAGGTTGACCTCCGTCACTTTGTATCTTTTTTGCAGTTCAGCGGCGATCACCCGATACCGCCCGGAAATTCCCAGCCCTTTCAGGCCCGCCCAGAAACCGATGGTGGGAGTATAAGCGGTTACCGCCTTGCTGATGGCCGAGGAAAGCTCGTATTCCAGACCGGTTTCGTTGGTAATCAGGGAGATGGTGGAAAAGCGGTCCTCATGATAGACTGCGATCCCCAGGTAAGCCTTCTGGATTTGCGCGCGGTCTTTTCTGATGACATTGAACTGAACCTCCGGGATTCCCAGCTCTTGAGCCAGTAAAGCGGCGTCTTTATCCAGGTCGGGACGCAGAATTTCAAAGCTCAGTTTTTCCCGGGCGCCGGCCTGGTATTCCTCCAGCATATCGATCACCCGCCGGGAAATACGCATAAGCGCCGGGGGCAGGTCGGAACTGAAGAACAGCTTGACTCTGACCGGATCCTTGAGGTCTTTGAACAGGTTTTTGCTGGCCTGGGAAAGAGAGTACTCGTTCCTTTCCGTCAGGTCTGCCCGGCAGGAATACTTGTCGGCCAGCAGGTTAAGCAGCACTATTACCCCCAGAATAATCCAGACCTGGCTGAGCGTTTTCAGTTTTCCGGTGGTTTTCCACTTCCTGATCTGTAATGAGTGGTAATTCAAATAAAGAAAGAAGAAGCTTATGGTGAGGAAATAAAACAAGTCCCTAAAATCCAGGACCCCTTTGGCCAGCCCCTGATAGTGGGCGGTCAGTCCGAATTTTTCCAGATAGATTCCCCAGGAGTAGGGCAGGGCGGAGATCACAAAATTCTCTCCGATAATGATCAGGGAAAAGGAGAGAAACACCCCCACCACGAACGAGTTGACCTGGTTGACGCTGAGCCCTGAGGAAAACAGGCCGATAGCGGTCAGGGCGCCCCCGAGCCAGGCCGCTCCAAGATATCCTCCGATTACCGGCCCCCAGTCGAGATTTCCCAGGAAAGAGAGGGAAACCGGGATGGTGAGGGTAAGCGTCAAAGTCAGGCAGATTAACCCCCAGGCGGCCAGGAACTTGCCGATAACCAGCTGGTGGTTTTTGATCGGCAGGGTTAAGAGGGTCTCCAGGGTTCCCTGTCTTTTCTCCTCGGCCCACAGCCGCATGGTGAGCGCGGGAACCAGGAACAGGAAGAACCAGGGCAGCATGCCGAAGAAAGCCCTCATCCCGGTCTGTTTCTCCAGGAACAGAATCCGCATAAACAAAGTGTTCAGGCTGGCGATAAAGACGATAACGGTAATCAACGCCACCGTCGACTTGAAATAAGAGGCCAGCTCCCGCTTGGTTATGAGCAGAATGGTTCTCATTTTATTTCCTGATTTTTCAATAAGGATAAAAAGGTATTTTCCAGGCTGGCCGGTTCGCTGGAAAGCTCCACTAAAACAATCTGCCGTTGGGCTGCCAGTTGAAAGATTTCTTCCCGTTTTTCCGTAACTTCCAGGCGGCAGCGGATCCCCTCAGGGGTTTCCTGGTAATCCACCCTTTCGGCGGACAGGCTGCGGCAGAAAGAAACCGCTCCCGGTCTGTCGGTCTTTAAGGTAATTATTATTCTTTGGGTAGCCTGGCCGCATAAGTCCTGAAGTCTACCGTCTGCTATTTTACGCCCCTGGTTCAGTATGATCGCCCGGTCGCAGGTGGATTGCACCTCAGAGAGAACATGGGAACAGATAAGCACGGTTTTCTTTTTCCCCAGCCGTTTTATCAGCTTTCTTATTTCGACGATCTGGGTGGGGTCCAGGCCGGTAGTGGGTTCGTCCAGAATCAGGATGGCGGGATCGTGGATAATGGCCGCCCCCAGCCCGAGGCGCTGGCGGTATCCCTTGGAAAGATAGGCGTTGGGCTTGTTTATCACCGCTGCTAAAGCGCAGTCCTCGACCACCCTTTCCAGGGCTTTATCAAGGGACTGCTTTGATAAACCCCGGATTTGACCGATAAACCGCAGGTAGTTTTGAGCGGTCATCTCCGGGTAAAGGGGGGCGTTTTCCGGCAGGTATCCCAGCAGCCGTTGCGCCTTGACCGGTTCCCGTTCGATATCGAATCCGGCCAGACTGGCCTGTCCCCCGTCAGGGGCCAGATAGCCGGTCAGGATCTTCATGGTGGTGCTTTTCCCGGCTCCGTTGGGCCCTAAAACCCCCACGATCTCTCCGGGACTGACCCGGAAGGAAAGCCGGTCTACGGCCAGCTGATTACCATAGCTTTTAGTGAGCTCCTTGACTTCGATCATACTGGGAAATATACTAATAAAAGCATGAGCAATCAAGGAAAAAGCCTGATCATCAGGAATAATATAGAAAGAGTCCTGGAGCGCATCGAGAAAGCCTGCCGGAGTGCGGGCCGGAAACCGTCGGAGATAACCCTGCTGGCGGTGAGCAAGACCTTCGGCCTCGAAGAGATTCAGGCTGCCGCCGATTGCGGTCTGACCGCTTTCGGGGAAAACAAGATTCAGGAGTCGGTGCGGAAATATGAGGCCCTGGGGAATTCAGTCCGGTGGCATTTTATCGGCCATCTGCAGACCAATAAGGTTAAATTCGCAGTTAAGGTGTTTGACTGGATTCACACGGTTGACAGCTTGAAACTGCTGGAAAAGCTCTCTCAGAAAGCGGTCAGAAACATCAATGTCCTGGTGCAGCTGAACCTGGCCGGCGAGGAGCAGAAATCCGGGCTGAGTTTCCCGGAGGCGCTTACGGTGATCACTGCCGCCTCTTCAGCCCCGAACCTCAGCCTGAAGGGGGTCATGGCCATTCCCCCCTATTCTCCCGCCCCCGAGAATTCACGCCCCCATTTTAAAGAGATGTTCCTGGCTCGGCAAAAACTGGAGCGGGAGACCGGCCTCAAACTGGAAAAACTCTCTATAGGTATGTCCCATGATTTCGAGGTGGCTATCCAGGAGGGGGCGGATATTATCCGGGTCGGCAGCGCTATTTTCGGCCCGAGGTCGTATAAAATATAAAAATTTCAAAAAGTTGATATAGTTCAATTCGCACAATATGTTGAAGTCTTCCGCGTAAACCGCCTGCTTGTAGTACAAATATAATCCACCAACCTGTTTCCTTTTTCCCGAAGTCTGAGAACAACTGAATTCTCACCAGCTAACCAGACTGTAATTGTCTGATATTGCAGCATTCACTTCAAAATAATATTTTTCCTGGCTTTTTAATTTATATGCTTGACAACAATAAAAGTGACAGGTAAACTACAAATAAATAGAAATGGGGCAAAAGTCACTATTGTGGGTAAGAGTGGTGTCTTTTAAGGCTTCTTTTCCCGGGCAAACAGGGTAAAGGGTATGTTAGTCGGAACCAGCGAACCAATCTTAGACAGCAAAGGGCGGTTTACTTTGGCCGCCTGCTTCAGAAAAGGTCTGAGTAAAAAATACCCGGATGACGAACTGGTTTTGATCGCCAGAAACAACTCGCTCTATATCTATCCTGAATCAGTCTGTGACGATATGCTCGATCAGAGGCTGGAAAAAAACAAGGACCCTCTTGGGAAGGAATTCGACCTGGAGGAAAACGACTTGTTTTCCAATATGGGCAGAGCGGAGACCGATTCCCAGGACCGGATTCTGGTTCCTCCCCTCCTGCGCGACCAGTCCGGACTTCAACTGAGATCCAAGTTGCGGATAATCGGTTATCGAACCCACCTGCGCGTCTGGGACCTGGATTACCTGGAAAATCTTAAAAAAAGTAAATAAGGTTTGCATGTTCCCTTAACCAAAACATTTCACCAGCCTGTATTACTGGAAGCGGTTCTGGAGATTTTTCATCAGTTGCCGGCCGGGTCTGTTTTCCTGGACGCCACCACTGGCGCCGGCGGTCATACCGAGGCGTTGTTAGATGTTTTGCCTGAAAGCGTAAAAGTCATTGCTGTTGACAAAGACCTGGAAGCCATAAGCATAGCCAAAAGGAATTTAGAAAGATATAAGGCGAGAATAAGTTTTGTTCATAACGACTTCAAGAATCAGTTTTTTCAGCTTACCGGACCGGTAGCCGGTATCCTCATAGATTTGGGTGTTTCCTCAATGATGCTTGATAATCCTGAAAGAGGCTTTTCCTTTTCCCAGAACGGCCCTCTCGATATGAGAATGGATCAAAGCGGGGGGGAGACCGCGGCTGATTTACTCAACAGGCTTTCTTATGAGGAGTTGCGGAAAACCCTCTGGGAATATGGTCAGGAGCGTTTCAGCAGCCGAATCGCCCGGAAGATCGTCGCTTCCAGGAAAACAAATCCTATTTTGACTACCGGTCAACTGGAGGAGATCATCTTCCGGGCCATCCCTGCCAAACATCGTCCCTCGAAAATCCATCCGGCCACCCGCAGTTTCATGGCCATAAGAATTGCGGTCAATCAGGAATTACAAGGATTAAACGCCGCCCTGGAAAGGGGGGTGGATCTGCTGCAGGCCGGGGGCCGAATGGCCGTAATATCCTTTCATTCTTTAGAGGATAGAATCGTGAAACAGACCTTTGCCGGCCTGGTCAGGGGATGTATCTGTCCCCCCCGAGACCCGGTCTGCCGCTGTCATCGCCAGCCCAAAGTAAAACGTAGAACACCGATTACAGCGTCGAAAGAAGAGGTAAAAGAGAACAACCGGGCCAGAAGCGCCCGGTTGAGAGCGGTTCAGCGGCTGCCGGCGGAACGGAGTGACAGGGAATAATGGTAAAGATCAAAAAACGACAGGATCTGAAAGCCAAAAACAGAAGGGTCTTCTGGGGGGTAATTCTTATCATGTGCTTTTTTTCGATGCTTTCATTTTTTACCTGGCAGCGGTTACAGATTACCGAGCTCAACCGCAAGCTGGAAAAAGCCGACCGGATTCTGGGAAAACTCAAAGGTTACAATCAGGAATTAAGGCTTGAGCGGGCCAGCCTGACCAGCAGTTCCCGAATAAAAACCCTGGCGATGGCCAGACTGGAGATGAAGGATCCAGAACCCGGGCAGGTAATCGTTCTGCCGTAATTGTTATATGAAGTATGTCAGCCAAACATTCCCAGAAAAAGCGTTCCGGAAGCCGGTCGGACAGATTAAGAATAGGGTTGGTCTTACTCCTGTTTTTATGCTTGTTCGGTCTGGTGGGAAAAAGATTGATCAAACTGCAGCTTGTTGAGGGGGGAAAATTGTCACAATTGGCCTTACAGCAGTATAAAAGGTCTGATATCCGCGCTCCTTACCGGGGAACGATTTACAGCCGCAACGGCAGGGAATTTGCTGCCAGCGTCCGGCTGGCTTCCGTTTATATGGTTCCTCAAGAGACGGATCATCAGCGATACCACGAATTGGCCCGGCTGTTGGATTTTAAAGATGACCGGCTGGAAAAGAAAAAGAAATCCTCCAAACGTTTTGTCTGGGTAAAAAGAAAGCTCACTCCCCGGTTGGCTGACAAAGTGAGAAAAATGAAATTACCGGGTATACATGTAACCGATGAGCAGTCGAGGGTTTATATTGACAAGACCCTGGCCGGCCAGCTGGTCGGGTTTGTAGGAATAGACAACCAGGGGCTTGAGGGAATCGAATACCTGTTCAATAGCCAGCTCAAAGCGGAGGGCCAGGGTATAAGACTGACCATCGACAGAAAAATCCAGCAGATAACCGAAGCGGCTCTTTATGAAACCTGCCGGGAGCATCGGCCCCGGAGCGGTATGGCCTTGGTCATGGAGCCTTTCAGCGGTGACGTCCTGGCTCTGGCCGTCTGGCCTTCTTACAATCCCAACCGCTTTGGCGACTACCCGGCGGAAACCTGGAGGAACAAAATCATCTGCGACCGGTTCGAGCCGGGCTCGATCATGAAGGTTTTTACCGCTGCCGCCGCTCTGGAGGAAAGGCTTTACCGGCCTGAGGATCAGATCTTCTGCCACAATGGAGCCTACCGGTTGCATAAAGGGGTAATCAGGGACACCAAACCGCTCGGCTGGATCAGCTTTGCCCAGGTAATCGAAAAATCCAGCAATATCGGCACCATGCAGGTGGCGCAGGATTTAGGAAAAAAGCGTCTGTTTCATTATTTATCCCGGTTCGGCTTTGGCCGGAAGACCGGCATCCGATTACCGGGTGAGTCTCCGGGAAAACTGCGGCCCCTGAAAGAGTGGTCACCCAGGTCTTTGGCCTCGATCGCCTTCGGTCAGGAACTTTCGGTAACCGCTCTTCAATTTCTGACCGCTTTCTCCTGTATCGTTTCCGACGGTGTGCTGGTGCGTCCCCGGATAATTCTGAGCCAGGCTTCAAGCAGAAAGGGAATCCGGGTGATCAGCGGCCGTACCTCCCGGCTCATGAAAAAGATACTGGTGGGGGTGGTGGAGCGCGGCACCGGCAGAAAAGCCGGAATCGCCGGATACCGGGTCGGGGGTAAAACCGGAACCGCCCAGGTGTTCGATTCTGAGCTTGGCCGTTATTCGCCGGACAAGTATGTTTCCTCGTTTGTCGGGTTCGCCCCGGCCGAACAACCGAAGATTACCGCTTTAGTAGCCCTGAACCAGCCCGCCCAAGGAGGATATTATGGCGGGTTGGTGGCTGCTCCGGCTTTCAAACGTTTAGCCAGGGAAACTTTGGCTTACTTGAAGGTCTTTCCTCGGAAAGCCGCTCCCATAAAAATGGCCGCCGCCGGATTGTAGTGAATGCTGCTTAACGATCTGATGGGAGAGCGGATTACCGGAGAGCTGGAAATCAAGGGGTTGACCGATGATTCCCGAAAGGTGAGACCGGGCTGGCTCTTTATTTGCGTGAAAGGATTAAAGAGCGACGGGCATAGATACTGGAGAGAGGCGCAGGCGGCGGGAGCGGTGGCCATCGTAGCGGAAAACGAGCTTGATATTCAGAGCGATATGACAGTGATCAAGGTTCCGGACAGCGCCCGGGCCCGCAGGGAATTGGCGGTCAGGTTCTATGGCAACCCGAGCAGGGGAATGAAATTGATCGGAATAACCGGCACGAACGGAAAGACATCAACCGCCTATATAACCCGGTCGATCTTGACCGCCGCCGGTTACCGGGTCGGTTTGATCGGCACCATTAATTATATGATTGGAGAGCATGTGTTTACAGCCTCCCATACCACCCCGGACCCGATTCAGCTACAGGAATTGCTGGCGGAAATGAAGCGGCAGGGATGCCAGTACGTGGTAATGGAGGTCTCGTCTCATTCCCTGGACCAGGACCGGGTGGCCGGCTGCCTGTTCCAGGAGGGGGTGTTTACCAACCTGACGCGCGATCACCTGGATTATCACCATACCATGGAAGCGTATGGGAAAGCCAAGGCCTCGCTTTTCCAGCGGCTCTCGGAAGACGGCAAGGCGGTGGTCAATGCCGATGATCCGGCCTCCGGGACAATGATCGCCGGCAGGAAGGGCCGAGGGGTTATCCGGTATGGAGAATCTCCGGGTGCGGATATCCGGATTCTGGAATTTACTGCCGGTTGCGGGAGAAGTTCTTTGAAAATCGAAAAATTCGGGAAAGAGATCTGGGAGTTGGAAAGCGGTTTAAGCGGTGATTTCAATCGGTATAACCTGGCGGCCGCCGTGGCCACTGCGGTTGGTTTAGGCATAGATTATTCCAGCATAAAGGAGGGGGTTAAAACAATGGAGCCGATTCCGGGAAGATTCGAGGTTTTTCATGGGGAAAACGGGGTGTCCGTGATCGTTGATTACGCTCATACGCCCGACGGTCTGGACAAATTGTTAAAAGCGGCCAAAAAGATCTGCCGGGGAAACCTGATCACCGTGTTCGGCTGCGGAGGTGACCGTGATTTCGGCAAGCGCTCGCAAATGGGGGAGATCGCCGCCCGTTTCAGCGATCTGGCGGTTATCACCTCAGACAACCCCAGAACCGAAAACCCGCTTAAAATTATAGAATCGATTAAAGAGGGATTTTCGGGAACGGAAACGAGCAATTATCTGGTGGTTCCCGACCGCTACCAGGCGATCACCCAGAGCATAAAAACGGCTGAACCGGCCGACGTGGTGGTTATCGCCGGAAAAGGTCATGAGGATTACCAGATTATCGGAACCAAAAAACTCCCCTTCGATGACCGGGAGATTGTGAAGGAAGGTTTGCAGATGCTGAAAGCGAAACAGACATAGAATGCTGTATCACCTTTTTTATCCCTTACATGAGCAGTATTCAGCGTTCAATGTTTTCAAATACCTGACCTTCAGGATGGCTTACGCCACCCTGACCGCTTTGGTTATCTGTTTTGTCTTCGCTCCGAGAATGATCGCCATGTTGCAGAAATTCAAAGTGGGGGATTCGGTAAGGGATTTCGTGCCCCAGAGCGGAGGGGACAAAACCCAGACGCCGACAATGGGAGGCAGTATTATTCTGCTGGCCACTTTGGTTCCCACTGTTTTATGGGCCAAACTGACCAACCCCTATGTCTGGCTGGTGGTGTTCGTCACCGTTTCCCTGGGATATGTGGGGTTTATCGATGATTACCAGAAGGTGATCCAGGGAAATCCTGACGGTTTAAGTTCCCGGCATAAATTGACCGCTCAAGCCGTTACCGGCCTGGTGGTGGGCATCGTGCTCATTCTGGCCACCGGCCAGGCGAGAGCTACCCGGCTGTCAGTGCCGTTTTTTAAGAATGTTCAGCCGGTACTGGGGGTTTTTCCCTTTCTCCTGCTGGCGGTTATCGTGGTAGCCGGATCCTCCAACGCCGTGAACCTGACCGACGGTCTGGACGGACTGGCTATCGGGCCGATGATCGTGGCGGCCTTGACCTTCCTGCTGTTAACCTATCTGGCCGGAAATATCATTTTCGCCAGATACTTGAATATCCCTTATATCAAGGGATGCGGGGAGCTGACTATCTTCTGCGGGGCCATGCTGGGAGCCAGCCTGGGGTTTTTATGGTTCAACAGCTTTCCGGCCCAGGTGTTTATGGGTGACATGGGGGCGCTCTCTCTGGGAGGGGCGTTGGGAACCATCGCTTTAATTATCAGGCAGGAGCTGCTGCTGATCATTGTAGGCGGGGTTTTCGTGATGGAAGCGCTGTCAGTGATCGTGCAGGTGCTCAGCTTCAAAGCCACCGGCAGACGGGTCTTTAAAATGGCGCCCATCCATCATCACTTTGAGATCAAAGGCTGGGCTGAACCGAAAATAATCGTCCGCTTCTGGATTATCGCTATTATTCTGGCCTTAATCGGTCTGAGTACCCTTAAACTGCGGTAAAAAATGAAACAACAGTTAAAAGGGAAAAGAATAGTCATCGTGGGGCTGGGGGAAAGCGGCCGCTCAGCCGCCCGTCTGGCCGGTTTTCTGGGAGCGGAAATAACCGTAACCGACAAACGTTCCCTGCCGGAGCTGTCTGAAGAAAGGCTGGCCGATCTCCCCCGGGAGACCATGGTCTTTGCCGGCGGGCACCCGGAGAAAGCCTTCAAAAACTGCGATCAGGTGATACTGAGCCCGGGGGTCCCCCAGGAGATACCGGAATTGGATATAGCCCGAAAAAAAAGGATTCAGATCGTCAGCGAGGTGGAGTTCGCCTGCCGGTATATAAAGCAGCCGATAATTGCCGTTACCGGCACAAACGGTAAAAGCACGACCACCACTTTAATCGGCAAAATCCTGGCTGATCAGGGTTTTAAAGTTTTCGTGGGCGCCAACCTGGGTAATCCGGTTTCCCGGGGGGTGCTGGAGATGCTAAGGCGGAAGGCGGCTCCCGATTACTGGGTACTGGAGATGAGCAGCTTTCAACTGGAGACGGTCGAGAGTTTTCATCCCCATATCGGCCTGTTTCTGAATCTGTCCCCGGATCACCTGGACCGTTACCGTTCCATGGAAGATTACCGGGCCGCCAAAATGCGGCTGTTCATGAACCAGGCCAGCCATGATTTCGCTATTTACAATGAGTCGGTTTCCGGCTCGGTTTCCGGCCGGGGAAAAAAGATTCCCTTTTCCCGCAAGAAGGCATTGAAAAAAGGCTGTTGGGTAGAGAACCAGACCGTTCATTATGCGATCGGTTCCCGGAAAGGAACCCTGGGAAAAACCGCTGAATTCGGCATAAAGGGAGTGCATAACCTGGAAAATGTTTTAGCGGCCGGAGCTGCTGCGGTTACCTGCCAGGCGGAACCGGAGGGGATTCGCCGGTCACTGTCCGAATTTTCCGGTCTGGAACACCGAATGGAGTTTGTGGGGAAAGTAAATGGAATCTCTTTCATAAACGATTCCAAGGCTACCAACCTGGACGCCACCGAGAAGTCCCTGAACAGTTTTTCGGAGCCGGTTATCCTGATTGCCGGGGGGCGAAGCAAACAGCCCGGTTTTCATGAGTTGGCCGAAAGCATCAGAGAAAAGGTGAGGCTCCTGCTGCTGATCGGGGAATCCGCCCAGCAAATTCAAGAAGATATTACTGCTGAGATCGGAAACGCGGTGGAAACCAGAAGAGCGGATTCTCTGGCTGAAGCGGTAGACCTGGGCTACCGAAACGCCCGGTGCGGGGAAGTGGTGCTGCTTTCCCCGGCCTGCGCCAGTTTCGATGCCTTCAAAAACTTTGAAGACCGGGGTCGCCAATTCAAAGCGGCGGTCTCCCGGCTGGAGAAAAATTAGATCATGATATTCGACCGGCTGACATTTTATGTAACCCTTCTGCTGGTGGGAATAGGGATGGTGATGGTGTACAGCTCGAGTGCGGCGCTCTCCCAGAGGTATTACGGTTATTCCTCTTTCTTTATAAAGCGGCAATTGCTATGGATCGTGATCGGTTTTTTTCTTTTATTCACCATGCAGCGGCTTGATTATCACCAGTTGAGCCGGTTCGTCTATCCGGTGTTGGCCCTGATATTTATCCTGGCCGGAATGGTGCTGGTTCCGGGAATCGGCGTCTCGGTCAAGGGCGCCCGCCGCTGGCTCCCCATAGGCGGATTATCATTGCAGCCCTCAGAGGGGATAAAGCTGATGTTGATTCTTTATCTGTCCCATACCTTTGCCCGCAAGAAAAAGGATATAAAAAGGTTCAGTTACACCTTTCTTCCTTTCATACTGGTTATCGGGCTGGCGTCTGTCCTGGTGCTGCTGGAGCCGGACCTGGGCAACAGCCTGGTAATTACCTTTATCTGTCTCACCCTTTCCTTTATCGCCGGGGTTAAATTCATCTACCTGATTATGATCGGTTTTATATCTTTACCGGCTTTGTACCTTACTGTGCAGAAATACCATTACATGGGAGAGAGGATAAACAGTTATCTCAACAACCTGAAACATCCGCTGCACGGGAGTTATCAGGTGCTTCAATCATTTTACGCCTTCGGGATGGGCGGTCTCTGGGGCCGGGGGCTGGCTCTGGGACGGCAGAAGGTAAGATTTCTTCCGGAACCGCACAATGATTTCATCTTTTCGGTTATCGGAGAGGAACTGGGTCTGATCGGCTGCCTGTTGATTCTGGTATTGTTCGTGTTGCTGATAATCCGGGGTTTCCAGATCGCTGCCAGTTCCCCGGATAATTTCGGGCGCTACCTGGCTGCCGGGATTACCATTATGATCGGAACCCAGGCGTTCGTTAACATGGCGGTGACCGTTGGTCTGCTGCCACCCAAGGGAATATCCCTGCCCTTTATCAGCTACGGCGGCTCCTCATTAATAATGAGTATGGCGGCTGTCGGGATATTATTATCCGTGTCCAGGCGGGCCGTACCGCAGCCGTCCGGATGAAACTGATAATCGCCGGAGGAGGAACCGGGGGGCATCTGTTTCCCGGAATAGCGGTGGCCAGGGAGCTTATCCGGCAGCAGCCGGAATCGGAAGTGCTCTTTATCTGCACTTCCAAAGATATCGATCAGAGTATATTGGAGAAATCGGGGTTCAGGTTCTACCCCTTAAAGTTGACGTCAGTAAGCGGCGGTTTGATAAACGCCCTGAAAGGAATAGGTTTGATGTTGAAAGCAGCGGTTTCAGCCCGGAAGGAGCTCAGCCGGTTCGTTCCGGACGCGATTTTGGGAGTGGGGGGGGGGAGCTCGGTTCCCACTGTCCTGCTGGCCGCTGGGAAAAGAATACCGATTTTTATACAGGAACAGAACCTGGTCATGGGAAAGGCCAACCGGCGGTTGGCCAGGTTTTCCCGGAAGGTTTTCTTAGCTTACGGGCAAGCTGGCAAGGCAATTGTGCCCCGGATAAACAGTCTCGTTACCGGCAACCCAGTACGCCCCACCATCTCACAAGCTTACAGCTCTGCTAGGACACTAGGCTTGCGAGATGGTGTCTTTACTATCTTCGCGTTAGGCGGAAGCCAGGGCTCCGAACGCTTGAACACGGCCGTGCGGGAAGCGGCTCTCAACCTGAAACACTCGAAAGCGGAGTTTCAGTTTTTGCACCAGACCGGGCAGGCTCAGTATCAGGAAATCAAGGATTTTTATCGGAAAGAGGGGATTACCGCTTATACGGCCGCTTTTATCGATGAAATAGAGCAGGCTTACGTATCAGCCGATCTGGTGGTCAGCCGGGCCGGGGCGACCAGTATAGCGGAACTGACTTATCTGGGAAAACCGATGGTCTTGGTTCCCTACCCCTATGCCACTGATGACCATCAGATGATGAATGCCAGGATGCTGGCCGGTAAAGGGGCGGCTATCTGCTTGTCCGATGATGAAACCCTTTCCGGCGCTCTTTGTAAAACGTTGGAGGAGCTGATTCAAGACAAAGCCAGACTGGAACATATGAGCAGAGCCAGCGCCCAGCTGGGTCCCCACGGGGCGGCGGAGAAGATAGTGCTTGAGATGCTGAAGGCAGTCGGTTAGTCAGTGTTCAGAAAGGCTCAGCACATATATTTTGTAGGGATCGGCGGCTCCGGGATGTGCGGGATCGCCGAGGTGCTTTTAAACCTCGGTTACCAGGTGAGCGGTTCGGATCTGAAAGAGTCCCGTACTACCGGGCAGCTTAGAGAACTGGGAGGAAATATCTATATCGGTCACCGCCCGGAAAACCTGGCCGGAAATATCGATGTGATGGTAACCTCCACTGCCGTAAAAGAGGATAATGCGGAGGTGATAACGGCCAGGGAAAGGGTAATTCCGGTGATCGCCCGGGCGGAAATGCTGGCCGAACTGATGAGGCTCAAGTACGGGGTGGCGGTGGCCGGGGCTCACGGGAAAACCAGTGTTACCTCCATGGTCGCCACCATCATGAACGGGGGGGGGCTGGACCCCACGGTCGTGATCGGAGGCCGGCTGAATATTCTGGGGAGCAACGCTTATCTGGGGAAAGGGGATTTTCTGGTGGCCGAGGCGGACGAAAGCGACGGGTCGTTCTTAAAGCTTTCGCCCACCATAGCGGTAATCACCAATATCGATGCCGAGCATCTCGATCATTATCGGAACCTGGATAATATTAAAGAGGCCTTCCTGGCGTTCGCCAACAAGACCCCTTTTTACGGAGCTATTATTCTATGCCTTGACGACCGGAACATTCAAGCGGTTATACCCAGGCTTCAGAGAAGATATTTAACGTACGGGATTTCGTCGCAGGCCGATCTGGTGGCTACTGATATTGAATATAAAGAAGCGAAATCCCTGTTTAAGGTCAGATTTAAGGGTGAGGATTTAGGAAGGTTTATGGTCGCGTCTCCCGGACAACATACGGTGTACAACAGTCTGGCCGCCATCTGCGTGGCGCTGGAACTGGAAATACCGCCGGAATCGATCAAGGAATCACTGTCGGTATTTTCCGGGGCTGACCGGAGATTTCAGGTAAAGGGGGAATCAGGAGGGGTTCTGGTAATAGACGATTACGGCCATCACCCCACAGAGATCAAAGCCACCCTGGCGGCCGCCAGGAACGGATGGGCCCGGCGGATAGTCGCTGTTTTTCAGCCGCACCGGTATACCCGCAGCCGCGATCTGCTCCAGGAGTTTTATACCGCCTTTTACCAGGCGGATCTCCTGGTGGTGACCGGCATATACCCGGCAGGAGAAGCGCCGATCCCCGGAATCAGCGGCCAGACAATCGTTGAAGGGGTCAAGGAACACGGCCATAAAAATGTTGTTTATGAGCCGGAATTTGGGAAAATCTCTTCTTTAGTGGCCGGCCTGGTTGAACCCGGAGATATGGTAATCACCCTGGGAGCCGGGGATATCTGGAAAGCGGGAGAATCGATTCTCAATCTTTTACAGGATAGAAAATGATCGCTCAAGCGAATCACAAAATCTACAAAAGAAAAGTCAAACTGTCCGGCCGGGCGGTAATCAGGCTGATAAGCGTCGTTGGCCTGGGATCGCTGGCTTATCTGATCTGGTTCGGGTTTCTGGGTAATTCCTATTTCCAGGTCCGGAAAGTAAAGATGATCGGTAACCGGGAGGTGTCCCGGAAAACAATTCTCCGGAAATTACGGATTGAC
The DNA here is from genome assembly GCA_046757225.1 of bacterium. Classification (GTDB taxonomy): domain Bacteria; phylum SZUA-182; class SZUA-182; order JBHHXV01; family JBHHXV01; genus JBHHXV01. Next base: position 1,557 of record JBHHXV010000021.1, on the reverse strand, counting down.
CGGAAAGAGACCCTGGTTACCCTTGACGCTGATGAGTGGATAAAACGGATAGAGTCTATTCCGGCAGTAAAATCGGCCCGGTTGATCCGCGGTTTCCCCAATACCGTCTATATAAAAGTTACTGAGCGAATCCCGTATGCCTGGGGTTTTTTCCAGCGGAAATATTATCTGCTGGACAGGGAAGGGGTGGTGCTGAAACGCTCCTTGTCTCCCGGCCGGTACAAGCTGCCGGTGATGAAGGGGTTTTTCCGTGGCAGCCGCCTTAAACCGCAGATAGAGGTTGGCATCAGACTGGCCCGGGAGCTTGAAAGAGCCGGAATAAGCGGTAAGATCTCCAATATCGACCTTCATGATATTAAGAACGTTACCTTGAGCGCAACTCAGAGGAAATCATTGATAAATATCGGAGATACCAGAACAAACCGGCAGTGGGTAATCAAGTTGAAAAAAATGCTGGCTCTGTCATTAGATTCCGAACAAACCCAGAATTATATTGATTTACGTTTCAAAGAGATGGCTGTGGTGCGGCCGTTGTAAAACTCTTGACGGAGGGGAGTCTTGAAAAAAGATAAATTAATAGTGGGGCTGGATATCGGCACTACCAAGATCTGCGCGATTGCCGGCGTCAAGAACGGAAACGGGGGTATTGATGTTATCGGTGTTGGAAGCAGCCCTTCCCACGGTCTCCGCAAAGGGGTGGTGGTTAATATCGACAGCACCGTGGCATCGATCCAGTCAGCGGTCAAGGAAGTGGAGCTGATGGCCGGAATAAAGGTTGATTCGGTTTACGCGGGGATAGCCGGAGGACACATTACCAGCATGAACAGCCGGGGGGTGGTGGCGATTTCCGGCCCCGCTCATGAAGTCACCCAGAGCGATATCGACCGGGTGATCGACGCGGCCAGAGCGGTATCGATCCCTATGGACCGGGAGGTTATTCACGCTCTGGTCAAGGAATACATCATCGATAATCAGGATGGGATCAAGACCCCGATGGGCATGTCGGGAATCCGGCTGGAAGCCGAGGTTCATATTGTGACCGGAGCGGTTACCTCAGTACAGAACATTATCAAGAGCGTTTGCAACGCTGGGTACAATGTGATCGACATTGTGCTGGAGCAGGTGGCCTCTGCCGAAGCTACCCTGACCCAGGATGAAAAAGACCTGGGAACCGTGCTCATCGATATTGGCGGGGGCACGACCGACCTGGCCCTGTTCGTTAAGGGAAGCACCTGCTACACCTCGGTCCTGAGCATCGGAGGGAATCATTTCACCAATGATATTTCGGTTGGTTTCCGAACCCCGCTTACCGAAGCGGAAAAGATCAAAATCAAATACGGATGCGCCATGGGAAGCCTGATTGACGAGGATGGGGAAATAGAAGTCCCCAGCGTAGGCGGCCGCAAGAGCCGGACCCTTTCCCGCAAGGTCTTGTGCGATATCATCGAGCCGAGGGCGGAGGAGATATTCTGCCTGATAGACAATGGCATCAGACAATCGAAATACCGGAGCATGATCGGCGGCGGGGTGGTTTTAACGGGCGGGACGGTCATTCTG
>JBHHXV010000020.1:0-17032 GCA_046757225.1 bacterium | reverse complement strand
TTTTCAACAACATATCATCTGCTTTGCTATGATTCCCGAATTATTCGGGTTAGAAGACTTCCTTGATCTTCTTCTCTCTGAAATCGGGAATTGAATAGATCTTGACGGACATATCTTGCAGCTCGACAACCGCCAGGGTCGCTTCGCCGGTGACATAGCCGCAGCACTCGCCGGGATTTACCACCAGACAGCCCTTGACTGTTTTTACGTCAGGCAGATGGGTGTGGCCGTAAACCACCAGATCGTAACACCCGCTGACCGAGGCGGAACGCAGGGTGTATGGTTCGTGCATCAAGAGAATATCCTTGTTCTGAAATTTATATTCATACGGGCCGGGGTTGAGGGATACCCCGGCCTCTTCCGCCAGTCTGGTTAAAGCGACCTTTTCCCCCTCATTGTTTCCGAAAATCATCACGCAGGGGCATTTGAGCTTCCTGAGATGGGTAAAGGTAAACGGAGAAACCAGATCACCGGCATGCAGAACCAGGGAAACCCCCTGAGCGTTAAAAAAATCTATCCCTTTCTCGAAAAGGTCCACATTATCGTGACTGTCTGAAATTATTCCTATTTTCATGCTGATTACCTTTAGTTAACATTTATTACACAGCGAAAGCCGGTATCATTGGTCGCCCCCCGGGGCCGCCCCTTCTGGCGGACCGACACCCTGGCGTTGATTTCCCTTTCGCGCCAGGAGCCTCCCCGCATAATCTTTTCCCTCCCGCTGGCCGGTCCCTGCGGGTTGGCATAAGGGGAACTCCGGTAATAATCGGGAAAATACCAGTCGGAGCACCATTCCCAGACATTGCCGGCCTGGTCAAAGGTTCCGTAAACGGATTTCGTCCTGCTGAAAGAGCCGGCCGGGGCAAGCTGGCTGAATCTGTCCGCTTCCCCGGCGGTATTGGCTTTTTTTCTCCCGAAGATGTTTCCCCAGGGCCAGACCCGGAATCCGGTTCCCTTGGCGGCTTTTTCCCATTGGGCTTCGGTGGGCAGCCGCTTTCCCGCCCACTGGGCGTAAGAGCGGGCATCGTTCCAGGATACCTGTACCACCGGCAGGTCATCCTGGTTCTCGATCGTGCTGCGGGGACCGAAAGGGTGCCGCCAGTCCGCCTCCGGCCGTTTTTCCCAGGAAACCAGGTAAACCCAGCCGTAACCACGCCTTTCCGCGTCAGTCCGGTAACCGGTCGCCCTTACGAACTCCCTGAACTCGGAATTAGTCACCTCGTATTTATCGATATAATACGAATCCAGGAAGATCGGATGAGCCGGCTGCTCGTTTCTTTTCCCCTTTTTTGAGCCCATGGTGAAAAGGCCGGCCGGAACCAGAACCATGCCGGGGGGAGGTTCCAGTTCCTTAAAACTCTTTTTATTGATGACAAACCGGTTCTTGCCATGCTTGTTAATTTCTATGTGCCGGCTGTGCTCAAAATAAATCCCGTCCTGGCGGCGATGGATCAGCTTCAACCGGCGGCTTCCCACACCCGCCTTGGCCGTAAGGTTGATAATGCCGATCCGTTCCAGATCCAGCGGCGCATCGGCCACTTTCAATTTTCTGGTGATTTTTCCCAGCGGTTTATAATCCAGGTACACTTTCGTATCCTTAAGGTCTGAGATTATTTCCAACGCAGCCGTCGCCACCGGTTTTGTCTTGACTGTTTTCTTCTTAGAAACCGTTATGGCATTATGAGGCTCCTCCTCCCACAGGGAAAGGTATTTTACGTTTTCTTTTTTCCCGGTCCCGGCTGTTTTCCGGCCTGTCTCGAAATAATACCCCTTCCCCTTGTCCGAGATCACCGTTTGGGGGTGCTGCTTCCCCCCGGTTTTCCGGGGCAGGTTTTTCCCGATATACTTAATAAACTCTTTTCCGCTGACCAGCCCGTCATGGTTGTCATCAGCGGAGCCGGACAAAGCGTTCCCTATCGTTTTCAGAAAAACGGAAGCCCCGTCTTTCTGCTGCATTCTCTCCTCCTTTTTCCCAGCCGAAATCCAGTAAATCGATTTTTCCGGGATAGCGTCAAGACTATGCTGCAAGGCGGTCAGGTTGAGGTAATAACAGTTATCGGCGATGATCATGATTCTTTCTGCCGGCAGGCTTTTCAGTTGATCGATCAGATATTCCTGGGCTACTGAGGTGGCGCCTGTCAGAAACAGGTCGGTATCGTAGCTGATAAAGTGATTCTGCACGCTGCCGTAAGCCCTGTTCAAAGCGGACTTGACCCGGGTGGCGAAGAACAGCAGAACCTGATCGTTCTTCTGCGCCCGGGTCCTCAATTCTTTTTCCAGGGTCCACTTTATCTCTTTATTGCTGGCCTGGCTCCCGGTCAGGATTACCGGCTTAAACCCTTTATGGCGCAGGATTCTATACAGTGTTTTACTGTCATTCCCGGGAAATTCCAGTCCCGGCCAGCGCTTATACCGGTCTATTCCCACCAGCACCGCCCAGCTCTTGCCTACGGAAGCAGGAAAAGACGGCTTGTTCCATCCCGCATGGGCAGAAGAGGAAACGAGAAATGGCAGTATCCAGACCCACCAGTTACATACTGGTTTATGATTTTTTTTTATCATAAATACAGGGATTTATTGGTGGATAATCCTTGAGGCGTCCATAACCAGCCGAAAGCCATACATCGTATTCCGGGAATCCAGATCATCCATAAACCGGTTGGAAGAGCGCAGGTTTTCCTTACCGTATCCCCATGATCCTCCGCGTAAGACCTTGTCGGTTCTCGAAGGAGGCCCGGCCGGGTTTTTCAAGGGAGATTTCCGGTAGTATTCCCGGTCGTAACTGTCCAGGCACCATTCCCAGACATTCCCCGCCATGTCCAATATTCCGAAAGGGCTGGCCCCTTCAGGGAAAGAGCCTACCCGGGCGGTCTTACCGGTTCCCGCTTCCTCGCTGTTCCCCCTTTTTTCATGCCAGAGGTTTCCCCAGGGCCATTCCCGGCCATCGGTTCCCCGGGCGGCGTATTCCCACTCGGCTTCGGTGGGCAGCCGTTTTCCCGCCCAGGCGGCATAGTCCCTGGCATCATTCCAGGAAACCCCCACCACCGGATACAAGGGAGCGTTCCAGGGGGAGACGCCGGAAAACCTGGCCTGGGCATGGCCGGTCTCCTTTACGAATTTTTCATATTGAACATTGGTCACCTCGAACCGGTCCAGATAGAAAGAGTCCAGTTCCACCCTATGAACAGGCTTTTCATCCCGGTCTCCATAATTATTTCCCATAATAAACACTCCCCCTTTTATAAAAAGCATTTGGGAACCGTCGATATCGTGGGAATAAACGATCGGGTATTTTATTTTCGGTTTTTCCGATGCCCGGGCGATAAAGGAAAATATAGAGAGGATTATTACCGGAATAAAGAGCTTCCTATAATCGATAAGAGAAGACATTGCTATCTCCATATTAATTCAATATGGCAAAATATCAGTATATTACAATATTTTACCGCTAAAGTCAGCATTTTAGTAGCATTCTTTTGGATGTTGTAGTATTATAGGAATAGAGTTGTACGTTAAGACACCTTTTCGTGTAATTGATGAGCCAAAATTGTGAGATAAAATTTTGATAAAGAAGAAACGGAAAATAAAGGTTTTAATTGTTGACGATGATCAGGATTTCGGTCAGTCAGTAAAAGAAGCCTTGGAAGAACTGGATTTCGACTCCAGGCATATTATGGACCCGGAATTGACCCTTAACCTGCTCGCCGGCGGTAACTATCACATAATTATCCTCGACCTTCAGATGCCTAAAATAGACGGTACTGAACTGCTGGCTCAGATCAGGAAATATCATTCGGACGTGAACGTGATTATCGTTACCGGGTATCCAAGTATTGACTCAGCTATAAAAACGATCAAACTGGCTGCCTTCGATTACATAAAAAAGCCGTTCAAGATCGATGACCTGATCAAGATAATCGAGACGATCATCGAAGAAAAGGGGTTATTGGCTGACCCGGAAAAAATCCTGGCCAGGGAGATTGGCGGCAAAATCCGCCATCTGAGGAAGGAGCACAACCTTACCCTGAAACAGTTGGGTAACAGGACCGGTCTTTCTTTTTCCCTTATATCGAAAATCGAGCTAGGCGACAGCGCCGCATCCATCGCCACCATTTACAAGATTTCGGCGGCTCTGGGAACCCATATCTCCTATTTTTTCGAGGGGGTTAACACCCCGCGGGGAAAAAGGCTCAACATGACCTGAGAAACGGTCGAAGCAATCCCTTTAGCTCATCCAGCACCTCCCGTCCCCGGTCGATCCGGTAGAATTCCTTGATTTTTACAAACAGAACGGTATCCCTTACCACTGTTGACGATATATCAGCGTACCGGTCGTATATTTCCTGGGCGGCCAGGGGACGAGGCCCCCAGACGGCGATTTCCCGGTAATTCTCATCCAGAAAGACCGCCTTGGGAACCGACCGTTTACCCTTGGAGAGGTATCGCTCGATCAGCCGGGGATATTTTGACCGGAGCAGCACCCTTGTTTCCAGTTGGTCATGACCGTCGAAAGCCCGGGCGATCACCGGCAGGATGGAAACCACGTCCCCGCACCAGGGCTCGGCGATCAGGATGGTTTTTAACGTCGGCAGGCCGGCGAAGAATCGGCGGTCCTCTTCGGTAAGATCGGTGCGGTTGAAGTTGGTCTGGTAGTTGAAGGGTTTGCTGAGTGTCAGCCGGGTTAACTCCTGGTAGGTCAAGCCGAGTCGATAATATTCCTCTAAAGTATCCGGCTCACGGGCGGGCATTTTTAATTTATTTGATCAGTCATTGCTTTTACGGAGGCGGCGCTTTTGTAAAACAGCTTTTTTTCCTCTTCATTGAGCTTTATTTCAATGATCTCTTCCACCCCGTTGGTGCCGAGTTTGGCCGGAACCCCCATGAACTGACCGCTGACCCCGTATTCTCCGTTCAGATAAACCGAGCAGGGCAGGATTTTCATTTTATTTTTAAGAATGGCGTCCACCATCTCTACAATAGCGGCTGAGGGCGCGTAATAAGCGCTGCCCTGTTTCAGCAGGCTGACGATTTCCGCTCCCCCCCGGCGGGTTTTTCCCACCAGTTCCTCGATTCGCTCAGGGGAAAGAAGTTCGGTAATCGGGATACCGGCGACAGTGGAGAAACGGGGAAGGGGAACCATGTCATCCCCGTGCCCGCCCAGAACGAGGGCCTGGGTGTTTTCCACCGAAACATTCAGCTCTCTGGTAAGCAGAGCCCGCAATCTGGCGGAATCCAGGATCCCGGCCATGCCGATTACCCGGTGGCTGGGAAACCCGCTTTTTTTCATGGCGGCGTAAGCCATGGCGTCCAGGGGATTGGTGACCATGATGATGACGGCCTCCGGAGAATGCTCGGCAATCTTTTGAGACACCCCTCCCACGATATCGACATTGGCTTTCAACAGGTCGTCCCGGGTCATGCCCGGTTTGCGGGGAAGCCCGGCGGTGATGATCACAATAGTCGAGCCCTCTGTCTCCTCATAGACATTGCTGCCCACCAGCCGGCTGTCATAACCCTGCACCGGCCCGGACTGGGACAGATCCAGGGCTTTTCCGAGAGAAAGATCCCGGTGAATATCGATCAGCACCACATCGGCCAACTCCTGTTCCGCCACCCGGTGAGCGGTGGTGGAACCAACATGCCCGGCCCCTACTATTGTAACTTTTTTAACCATGGGCTGTTATGATAACATAATTAGACAGAAAAAGAACACGCCTTAATGGAAAATTATCCCGGCAGACGCTCATCCGGCCCGGGGATCTTATCCGGGAGTTCCTTTTCCGGGATTCGGGGAAGCTGTTCAGAGGAATGGAGGGCTTTCCCGGTTCCCCTGAGAAAAAGGGAACTCTTGAAAAACAGCGCTGTTCCTCCCAGAACCGTCAGAAGAGACCCCAGAAAGTTCCGCCGGGAGAACCGGTAAAAGCCGGTGTTTTTAAAAGTATCTTTTTGACCTGGTAAACTCATAAGAAAACCCCGGATAACCTGGTCTGGCAGACCGGGCAGCGGCCCTGTTCATCCAGATTATACCGCATAATGGTGTAACCGGTCCGCTCGATAAGCAGGGTGTTGTCCATCGGGCAGTAGGTATTCTCCCCGGTTTCCGAAAGGAGATTACCCAGGTATACGTGCCGGAGGCCGTTCTCTTTGGCCACCTTGACCGCCTTTTTCATGAAATCGGCCGGGGTGGGGGGGAGGTTGCGCATCTTGTAATCCGGGTGAAACCGGGAAAAATGCAGGGGGGTTTCCGGCCCGGCGTGCTTGACGATCCAGCGGCACATACGAGCGATCATTTTCAGGTCGTCGTTCAGGGTGGGAATCAGCAGGTTGGTCAGTTCCACCCACACCCCCTCCTCTTTGGAGATCTCGATATTGTTCAAGACCGGTTTAAGGCTGCCGCTGGTAACCTTTTTATACAGCCGGTCATCGAAAAACTTCAAGTCGATATTGGCGGCGTCCACCACCCGGGCCAGTTTTCTTCCCGGAGCCGGGCTCAGGTAACCGGCGGTGACCAGAACGTTCTTTATGCCCGCATCCCTGGCCATCAATGAGGTGTCATAAGCGTATTCATAATAGATGGAAGGGTCGGAATAGGTGTAGGCGATCGATGGACAACGGTTGCGAATAGCCCTTTCTATCACTTTCTTCGGGGGGAGATCATAAGCGTCCGTTTCTTCGGGATTGGCTTGAGAGATCTGCCAGTTCTGGCAGTTCTGGCAATGAAGGTTGCACCCGGCGGTGGCCAGGGAAAAGATCCTGGTTCCGGGCAGAAAGTGAAAGAGCGGTTTTTTCTCGATCGGGTCGAGATGAACCGCCACCGGCCGGCCGTATACCAGGGAGATCAACCGGCCGTTGATATTTACCCTCACCCGGCAGTCTCCGCTGAAGCCGTGCTCTATCCTGCACGCCTTCGGGCAAAGTTCGCATTCCACCGGGCTTGATAATTGAATAGCCATTTTTCCAATCCTGTATCTATAAGATCGATTCCTCCCCCCATTTTATACCATAATATCTTGCCTGGTTGAATTCCTTGAGATAACACCTTGAATATTCTATAATTTAGGAATGTCTCGAAAAAAAAGATATAAACTGGGGGGTGACGACGACCTCGCCTCTTCCGGATTGATGGGATTCCTTTATAAGCTGATCTTTTTCAAGTTCAGCCTGAGGGGAATACTGGCCGCCATTTACGAAGAAATAAGCTGGATTTTTGTTTTTGATCTTACCCGCCTGAAAAAACTTGGTTACCTGTTTTTGTCACTTGCTTTTCACCTTGTGCTTTTATTGGGGATTAACCGGTATTTGTCTTCCAAGCCCAAGACCACCATTGTCTCCCCCAACACGGTCTTTGAAATGAACGCCATTCAACTGGTGGATATAGCGCCCATAAAAGCCAGGGACAAAAGCGCCAGTGGAGGAAGAGCGCAGGACAAACCGGTAAAGAAGAAAATGACCCAGGGGGTTCCCAGGCGCCTGGCCAGTTTTTCCCAGGCTCAGAAAGCGACCATCAAACCTCCCACCAGGCCGTCCTCCCTGTCCAGCTATATTAAAAAAGCGTCTTTAATGGCTCAGCAGCCGGATTCTCAGGCGCTTCCCACCAGCAGATTCAAGGAGGTGGTTTTAAATTCGCCCAAACCGGCGCCGGTTTATAAACGGAAACTGACATCCCCGAAAAAGGCGGTGAAAATTCCAGAGGGTAAGAAAAAATTGTCTCAAAAGCCAAAGGGTTTGCTCACAGGAAGGAAATTGGCGAAAAGAACGGCTGAGTATCCCAAGCTGGAGCCGGAGCGTAAAGTAACCAGACTGGCTTCCGCCGCTCGAAAAGAGCTTCCCCTTTCCAGGAGAACCAAGCTTCCTCCCCGGAAGCTGCCCACCCTTTCGGTCAAAGACCGCCGGAAAATTGTCCAGCGGGCGTTATTGAAAAAGAGGTTACATAAGGTCACTGAGCTGAAAAAGCTGCAAACCCTGACTCAAATAGCCAAAATATTGAGAGCCAAGTCTCCGGTCAGGCCCAATAAAGCGCCGGCAAAAAAGGTTGAGAAAAAAGAGGTCGATCTGCCTGGAAATCAACATGTAAGAACGCAGCCCGAGCGGTTGCAGGAATTAGCCCGAATATTCAAACAGACCCACCGTCCCCAGCCCGCTCCTTTATCCCCCGCTCAAGCGGATTCCTCAGTAAAACCGGTCAACCGGAAGAAAAAAGAAACGATTAAGGCAGAGCCTCAGAAAACGCGAAAGGAAGTAAGTAAATTACTGGCCGCCGGCTCAAAACCGGTCGCGCCGGCCTTTAAGCCCAAAGCGGTCAAAAAACTAACCCCGTCCCAAAAGGCGAAAAAGCAGCCGGCTCCCGAAATGCAACCGGCCAGGCAATTAGCCCGGAAAAAGGTTCTTAAACTGGCCGGGGCAGTCAGACAAAGAGTAAAACAGGATGTTCCCAAAAAAATTGTCCCGGCGAAACCGGTTCTGAAACCAGGCAAACGGTTGGAGCGAAAGTTAACCCGACTCAAACAGGTCAAGCTGAAACCTGCCGGAGATTTCACGAAAAAACCAGCCCTGAATGCGCCCCGAAGCCGGCCGCTGAAAATCAGTCCCCGGAAAGTGGTTGTAAAACATGAGACCGCCCGGGTTCCCGGTAAAGAAAGAAGGGCTTTACAGAGCCTGCTCCCCAAAGCCGCCGGCAGGCCGTTAAAGAGTTTGTCTAAGATGGCGCGGCCGGCTTCGGTCAGGAAAGTACCGGTAATGGTCAAGAAAAAAGAATTCGCTTCCGGCAGATTAAAGGATTTCATTAAGGTGGAAAAACAGAACCGGGAAAAAGCCGCTCAATTCGATAAAATCAGCCAACCGGAAATAAATAAACTGTCCAAGGACTTGAACTATTTGAAAAAAGAGGTCAAACTTCCACCTAAAACCACTTCCCGCAAGGCGATAATTGAGGATTCACAAATAAGAGTGGCCAAAAAGACCGGAAAAGCGGGTGGATTGATTGCCGGGAAAACCGCTGTCTTGGAAGATACCTTGATCAAGCGGCCGGATAAGAACGATTTATTGGGGGGGCTTACCAAGACGGTTAAGATAATCGGCCGGAAGACCGGATTACCCGGCCGCCGGGCTGATTTTGCCGTGGATACCGCTCGGCAGGTGAAAGCGGATAAAAAACTCGCCATCTCCAGCGGCCATAAAAAACCCGTTCAGGCGGTTTTAAGAGATAAACTGGAATACGCTGAGCAAAAGAAAGAACAGCAACGTAAAGCCTCTCATATCCGAATAAGGGCGGTTTCCGAAACCGGTATGAGCCGCAGAAGCGCTGCCGCTATGAAGGGCGCCTTAACGGAAATACCCTTTGACAAGCGTAAGCAGGAAAAGCTCGCTTCAGTTAATAAAACGCCGAAGAAACAGGAGGAGAAAACCAGCTATTTAACCAGAAAACTTTCAGTCACAGCTCAACCCCTTACCCCCCAGCCGTCGTCTCAACAGAAGGTTCTGCTCGGTAAGCGCTTCGTTAAGGATCAAAGCCATTCCGCCAAAGAGATGCATTACCTGGAGAAGTCGGAGACCCGGAAAAAGACCTGGCTGGGGAAGAAAAAGGGCTTGCCGGCTAAAACCTCATCCACTGTCAGAAACAGAGAGATTCCGAACCTGGCCGGATTTTCCGCCGCTGATTTTGACCGGTCTGAGGCGGTTACATTTGAACAAGCGCTCAGGCAGAATAATGTCTATTCTTCAGCTAAGAAAATTTCCATGTTGGATAATTATTTGCTGAAAGAAACGAGTGTTTCCGGTGACCGGAAGGTGGAAATAAAAACAGCAATGCGCGGAAAAGCCGAACCATTAGCAAAGAAGGAGATTAAAGTTGCCAGAATCTCTGAAGCGGTAAAGGTCGGTCAACTTTTCAAGTTATCCGGAGACCGCCGGGAGCGGAAAGTTATCCGGGCTGCCGGCCTGCCCAGCCTGGCCGAGACCGATACGTTGATGAAAGAGCGGATAATCACCGCGGGATCGACCGGCAAGACTGAGGTCAAAGAGGTGCTTGGGGATACCGGACTGCCTCAGGCAGAGTTACCGGAGGAGGTTCAGCCCGGCGGTCAAAAAGCTGTCATCGCCCAGGCGTATGAAACCCAGATTTCCAACCTGGGTAAAGCGATGAAGGAGTTGGAAAGGAAGATAGCCGGCCTGCGGGCCAGACCGGAAAAACCATCCCTTCAGCGGAAAAAGTTTGCCAGGAAATCAATGAAACTTGAATCCGTGGGATTGGAGGAGAAAACCGAGGAAAAGAAGCCGCCGATTTCAGGAGCGGCTAAGGTACAGGTCAGGGTAACAGCCGGCGCCGGTCTTCAACTGCCGCTTGTCAGCCCGGAGGCAGCCAAGGAACTGACCAAAGCTGAGGGTCTGGCTTCTCTTACTACGGAACTGGTTGAATTGACACAGATAATGAAGAGCATGGAATACCAGGCTGATATGGCCAGGAATGCCGCTGTTTTCCATCAGGCCGCTAAAATCGGCCTGGTATCTTCCCGGGCAGGGCAGGTCAGTCCCAGGGATGCCGGGGAGTTGAACCAGCTTCTGGCTCAACTGGAAAGCGGTTATCTGGAAACCGAAAATATAAAAATGGAGTCTTCCGACAAAATCATATCGCAGTTATCGGAGGTCTCCCTGCCTCAGGCGAGTGCAGTGCTGGAATCGGTTCTGGCTGGCAGCTCACTGGAAAAGGAATTAGCCGCGGCCACCGCCTTTTTCCAACAACAGAGCTCAAGGGAGAAAGTGGAGTTTTTCGGAAAAACTCTCCAGCCGGCTTTGAAGATAAAGCAGGAACGGGTGGCATATACCGGGGAGGCGGTTTATGTGGGACCGCGAAGTATTGATGAGGCGGCCGATTCCTTGGAATCTTTTACCCCTGAGCAGACCGGTCAGAAGTTTGAGGAGGTTGCCCGTCTGGCGGCCGCTGGTGAAATGGCTGATGAGCGGATACCGCTGGTGAAAAACGATGTTTCCGGAGTGGCCGTTCCTTTTACCAACATTGAAAAGATAAGCGAAATCGGGTCAGCCGGGGCAGTTGCCGCCCAGGCCGTTCCTGGTGACCGGCCCCTCAATTTTGAAGACAGGCGGGAAATCTCTCCCCAGGCGATCCAGAAACAAACCAGAGTCAACTATGAAAACCCGGCAGCCAAACATTTGCCAAAAGCCACCCCGGCTCCGGAAAATATGATTTCCCAGGAAGAAGATTTCCGGGATCTTTCAGGGGAACAGAGCTCGCGTTCCCAAAGCAATCTGACGGAATTTTCCCAAAAAACCTTTACTTACCAGGAGAAGTCGGCCGGGGAATCGATAGAAGTCGGCCAACAGTTGCAGACAGACTCCCTCCAGGGAGAAGCCAACAAAAAGGTGGGAGCCGTTCTCAAGTCTGATACCGTAAAAAGGGCGGCTTCCGCTAAACAGTTTGAAACGGGAAAGGAGGAACAACAACCCCTGGTTCCCGAATCAGGTCACAAACTGGATATTCCCGAATCCGGCACCCAGAAAAAATCCAGTCGCGGTAATTTATTGAAGATTACGGTTGACCGTCCCTCCGGCAATATGACGGATCAGCCTCTGTACACCCTTACCGGCAAGGTCGGAGGAAAAATAAAGCTGGCTTTTGTCACCATAAACAAGGTGACTCAACTGGTGCCGGTGGTAAACGGCCGGTTTTCCGCTCAAATTACCATGAAAAAGGGGATAAACAATGTCTCGGTAGTGGCCTTCGACCCTTCCGGAGGAATCGGCAAGGCATCCTCACAAATATTATTCAAACCGCGGATAAACGGGCCGGGGATAGAGCTTATCTCTCCGTCAGTACATTCTCAGGGCAAAGAGGGTGACTCGGTTATGGTCAGGGGAATACTGGACGACAAACGTATCAGGCGGGCTATTCTCTTTTTAAACAACTCTCCCATAAGAATTACGGTCAATAACGGGCAGTTCAGATACAAGGTTTACCTTCCCAAAGGCCAGGTAAGCACCTTCAGGGTAATGGCGGTAAACCGCGACGGAGGGGTCGGCTACAGCCCCATGCATACCGTCATAACCGGAGAAGAGAATATCCTCTCGAATCCCCGGCCCTTTTAACCAGAATACCCTACATTTTTAAACCGAGCTTCTTTCTGAGGTAACTGTCTATTTTCCTGTTCTTGTTCCAGTAATCGGTCATCAGGATATCGGTTCTTACAGCCCGGGTGGTTAATTTTTTCCGATCCGTCCAGGGGCTTTCATAAGTCTCTTCCCAGGCGACGATTTCATGGGGAAACTTCCTGGTGAATTTGATGGTCAATTGCCGGTTGGAATCCCGGTAATCAAGCGTGTAGCCGGCCAGACCCTTTTCCAGGCCGGTTAAGGAGGCCGAGGCGGTCTCCACCTCAGGCTTCCGATGGCGCAGCCTGGCCGATAACGTTCCGGGGATTATCTTGATTTCTCCCAGGGGCAGACTTTCAGGGGCTATCCTGATCCGATTCCAGATCTCGTTCTCCAGCCAGGCCGAAGCGATCTTATAATTTTGATCCCCTTCCGTCTCAAAGTAAGAGCGCAGCAAGGCCTGATATCCTCCCTCCCGGTGATTCATCTGGAAAAAACTGTGACCGCACCAGTCCTGCGACGAAGCGGAAACCTTGATACTTCTGGGAAACCGGCGATAATCTATCGGGGTGAAAGTAGAACTCATCATGGAATAGTCGTATAAGCCGGTGGTGAATTTCTTGATAAAATTCAGTTTCAGAATAGGAACGGAATTATCATCAGGCTGGTCGGCTTTCACCTGCTTTCGGGGAAGGAATTTTTCGGTCACGAACACTAAAAGAGCGTCGCCTTTGTATATCTTGCCGTATCTGGCCTGTTCCAACCGGTAGTGATTAAGCTCCGCTCCCCGAGCGTACCAGTAATCGTTAAAGATTTTGCTGCCAGAGGAAATAACCTCCAACTCCGGCAGCCGGGCAGCGTAATTGCCTCTCGGTACTAACACAAAGATGATAATTAGCCAGAACTTGTTGATGAAACTTATTTTTTTGCGCATTGTCTTATAATAAAAAAGGCTTTGAAGTTTATTGTTACCCCAAAGCCTGCCCAGAATAAAAAGAAACCGTTGTCAGGTCATAGCTTTTTTGGGGATCTTCTTCTCCTTATATCCGCTTTTGTACCCCAAGGGTTGATTGTATTCCAGACCCTTTTCCAGGAGTTCCTGGTAACTGACAACATCAGGTTTCTTAAATGTCCATTTGGGGGTTTCCAGGTTAACCACTGACGAGTGCTCCGCCCCTTTTTTCTTCATGTAGCGAACCCGTCTCTTCCAGATTTTACCGGTTCTCAGAAGTTCTTTTTTATCGAGGATCATATCTTCTCTGGTATAGCGGGCGGTCTCGTAATTATCCGTATGGACAATGGCGTTTACCGGACAGATCTCCACGCATAGTCCGCAATAAACGCAGCGTACCATGTTTATTTTATGCTCGAGCACGATCTTTGATCCATCCGGTCCCTGGTCGGTAACCACTTCCAGAGCCTTGCTGGGACAGATTCTCTCACACATGCAGCAGCCGACGCATATATCCTCGTCCGGTTTCTTTCGATCCCGCACCAAAGCCACCTGCGCCCTGAGGCGTTCCGGCATGAACCATTTCTGCTCGGGATAGCGCATGGTGATCGGCTTGTGGAACATATACTTGAAGGTGAGACTCAACCCCTTCAAAAGCTCCAGCATAACCAGATTCTTACTGACGTTTTTGACGTCCTGGGGCTTTTTATCATAAGTTACTGTGTAGTAAGCCATTCTTACCTCTTATTGATCAAGAGCGGTTATTTGTCGGTTTCCCCCAGTACCACGTCGAACCCGCCCAGGATAGCGGCCAGATCTCCGATCAGGCGGCCCCGGCAAATCCGGTCGGTGGTAGTCAGAGAAACCGTGGTGGGCACCCGGATAAAAGCCCGGTAGGGACTGGAAGCGCCGTTGCTGACCAGATAATAACCGAATTCCCCCCGTGGTCCCTCTATCCTCGAATACACCTCGCCCACCGGCGGGCGTATCCCTTCGTTGATGACATGGCAATAGCGTATCAGGGACTCCGGGTTGTCCATGACATGTTCCTTGTCCGGACGCCTGACCCGGGGATCATCGGTCATGATCGGGCCGTCGGGAATTTTTTTGAGGGCCTGTTCGAGAATCCTGGCGCTCTGGCGCATCTCTTCCAGCCTTACCAGATACCGGTCGTACACGTCCCCCTTCTCGCCCACCGGGACGTCGAAGTCCAGTTCATCATAAACCGAATAAGGGTCTTCCTTTCTGATATCCCATTTTACGCCCGACCCCCGGAGATTCGGCCCGGTCAGGCCGCAGTTGATCGCTTCGTCCTTGGGAATAATTCCCACTCCCCGGCAGCGGTGCAGGATTATCCGGTTGCCCCGTAAGAGGGTGTCGTAATCCTCGATTTTCTGTTTGAAATCATTCTGCAGGAAATGCAGGAGTTTATCCTTGAAACCTTCGGGCAAATCCTGTTTCACTCCCCCGACCCGGTGAAAATTGAAGGTCATTCTTCCGCCGGCCACCATTTCCATGAAATCCAGGATTACTTCACGCTCCCTGAAGCAGTAGAACATGGGGGTGATCGCCCCCAGATCGATAGCAAAAGCGGCCACCCAGAACACATGCGTGGACAACCGCTGGAGTTCCATCATAATAACCCTGATGTAATCCGCTCTTTTCGGGGGGGTTATGCCGAACAGCTTTTCTATGGCCAGCACCAGGCTGTAGCTGTTACATAGACCGGACAGATAGTCGAGCCGGTCCACCATGGGGATGAACTGTTCGTAAGTCCGGTTTTCCGCCAGCTTTTCAAATCCCCGATGCAGGTATCCCAGGTGAACCTGGGCCTTGTGCATGTACTCGGAATCTACCCAGAGAAGCAACCGCAGCACCCCGTGAGTTGCCGGATGGTGAGGCCCGAAATTCAAGATCATTTCCCGGCGTTCTAAGTTTTCAAGCAAATCTCTTGTCCCTTTCCACTTTCCAGGTTTCCGCACCCGGCATCTTTTCCTTTACCTTGTTTATGCCGTAATCCTGGCCTTCGGTCAGGCCATAATCCTTTCTCAAGGGGTGACCGATCCAGTCGTAGGGCAGAAACATCCGCCGCAACTCCGGATGCCCGGTATATTCTATGCCGAACATGTCATACGCTTCGTCTTCGTGAAATTCGGCGGCGTTCCACACTTCATAAACAGAAGGAACGCTGGGATGACCGTCGTCTTCAATCGGCACCTTGATACGCAGATGATAATGTTTGTCCATGGAAAACATCTGGTAGACCCCTTCAAACCGGCAGTCATGGGCGGGGTATTCAGGGAAATCCAGGTAATCGACCGCCGTAACCACGGACAAGGCGTTAAACTTCAACTCTTCGTTGTCCCGTAAAAACAGGCAGATCTCCACCAGTTTGTTTTTGCTTTCCTTTTTAATGGTGAGGATGTCTTCGTGGTTGATCTCCTGAAGAGAAAGGATATCGTCCCCCCAGGCTTCTTTTATTATCTCTATTACCCGTTCCTGTACAGCCATAAGATTCCTCTATGCGACTTTCCGGATTTTGCCGGGGGCGTCTATGACATACCTGTCTCGATGTTGAACTTCTTTTCTGATATTGCGGGCCTGCATGATCATGTCCTGAATCATCATAAGGCCGTACACCAGGGCTTCCGGCCGCGGGGGGCAGCCGGGAACGTACACGTCCACCGGAATGATCCGGTCCACTCCCTGAACTACGGAATAGGTGTTGAAAAACCCGCCGGCGCAGGCGCAGCTTCCCATGGCGATCACGTATTTCGGCTCGGGCATCTGGTCGTAAAGCATTCTTACCGGGGCGGCCATTTTATTTACGCAGGTGCCGGAAACGATCATCAAATCGGACTGCCGGGGGGTGGGACGGAAAACCTCGGCTCCAAACCTGGCCAGATCGTATCTGGCGCCCACCGTGCACATCATTTCGATGGCGCAGCAGGCCAATCCGAATAAAAACGGCCAGAGCGAATTCTTGCGGCCCCAGTTTATCAGCAGATCCACGTTGGTGGTGACCACTCCCTCTTCAAATTGATATGACAGTAACCCCATCGGACTTCTCCTTACTTAACTACTTTCGTTTTATCTGTTTTGACCGACGACTGACTTCTATTAATGATTAATCTGTCCAAAGATTTATTCCTGAAAACAGCTCTATTATGTTATAGCTCTATTAGATAATTGTCAATAAAATAATCATCGGCCCGGATCAATGACGCTGACAGCCGGACTTGTTCGATGTTAAAACGTGGGTGGCGGCGATCCCGGGGTAAGCCAGGCTGGAAGAGACTCCGGAAAAAAAGGAGGGAATCAGCAAGAGCCAGATGGTCAGTCCCGCTAGGCGGGCGGATTTTTCCTGCTCCCTGAACAGCCGGAGATAGCGGACCAGGGCGCCGGCCGCCGGAATGATCAACAAAAAGAAAAGGGGGATGCCGAACCGGTACGGCGACAGAGAGTCCAGCAGAGGAATCCCCCCCCCGAAATAGGTGAGGCCGAACAAGCTGACCGCCCCGTACAAAAAGGGAAGAAATTTCCTGTCTGTGTTCTTCCAGCCGGCGATGCCGTAAAAGCCGAACAGCCCGATCAGCAGCTTGAACCGGTGGGTTCCCATCGGCAGGGGCAGCAGGTGAATCCTGTCTCTTATGATCTCCTGGACGGCCTGCCAGGGGCTTATCTTGAAAAAAGAGATTTCCGGGAAACCTTGAGCGCCTGGATAGATAAACAGCAAAACAATCAGTACCAGAATAGTTTTCTTTTTCCGGGAGAGAAACCGGCCCTTATCTATGGCTGACCAGACCGGCCACAGAATCACCAGGGCCAGGAGATGGATCAGGGCGGCCAGGATTCCCGGAACCAGCCAGACTGTTGGTGATGAGCCGTCATTTCCGGCTTTATAGCGATACGAGGCGGACAGCACCGCCAGCGCAGAAGCGGACGGCCAAGCCGCCTGTCCCCAGAACCAGCAGTTAT